>NZ_JAELTK010000130.1:0-10987 GCF_016428765.1 Delftia sp. ASV31 | reverse complement strand
TCCCAGGCCTTGACGGCCACGTGGCCGTTGGTCTCGGGCGCCAGCATCATCACCACCTCGGTGGCGTCGATGTCGGTGACGATGCGCGGGCGGCCCTGGCTCACGCCTTCCTCGCGCACCAGGCCGTTGAGCTCGCCCAGCTGCTCCACCTCGGTCTCGGTGTTCCAGCCGATGCCCTTGCCGCCGTTGCCCAGCCTGTCCATCAGCGGGCCCAGGGCCGTGAAGCGCTTGTAGAGGTTGGGATAGTCGCGCTCGACCACGGCAATCTGCGGCGCGGTCTTGCCGGGGATCAGGGCGCACTCGCCCTTCTTCCAGTCGCGCACGCCATCGGGCTGGGCCAGCTCGGCGGGGGTGTCGTGCATCAGCGGCGTCAGCACCACGTCCTTTTCCACGCCCAGGTGGCCCACGCAGACCTCGCTGAAGGACTTGGCGAAACCCTTGTAGATCTCCCAGTCGCTCCTGGCCTGCCAGGCCGGGTCCACGGCCGCCGACAGCGGGTGGATGAAGGGGTGCATGTCGCTGGTGTTGAGGTCGTTCTTCTCATACCAGGTGGCCGTGGGCAGGACGATGTCCGAGTACAGGCAGGTGGTGCTCATGCGGAAGTCCAGCGTGACCAGCAGGTCCAGCTTGCCTTCGGGCGCCTTGTCGTGCCAGCGCACTTCCTGCGGCTTGGCCGAATGGCCGGCGCCGGGCCGCCCCAAGCCGGCCGCCCCCTGGGGGGAGGCGCGCAGCGCATCGGGGGGGTCTTGTTCTCCAAGATCTTTTCCTTGCACGCCATGGGTGGTGCCCAGCAGGTGCTTGAGGAAGTACTCATGGCCCTTGCCCGAGCTGCCCAGGATGTTGGAGCGCCACACGAACATGTTGCGCGGCCAGTTGGCCGGGTGGTCGGGGTCCTCGCAGCTCATGGACAGCGAGCCGTCCTGCAGGGACTGCACCACGTGGTCCTTCACGTCCAGGCCCTGGGCCTGGGCGTCGCGCACCAGCTGCAGCGGGTTGGCCTGCAGCTGCGGGGCGCTGGGCAGCCAGCCCATGCGCTCGGCGCGCACGTTGTAGTCGATCATGGCGCCGCCGTACTGGCTGCGGTCGGCCAGCGGGGACAGCACCTCTTCCACGCCCAGCTTCTCGTAGCGCCACTGGTCGGTGTGGGCGTAGAAGAAGCTGGTGGAGTTCATCTGGCGCGGCGGGCGCAGCCAGTCCAGCGCAAAGGCCAGCGCGGTCCAGCCGGTCTGCGGGCGCAGCTTTTCCTGGCCCACGTAGTGCGCCCAGCCGCCGCCGCTCTGGCCTATGCAGCCGCACAGCATCAGCATGTTGATGATGCCGCGGTAGTTCATGTCGCAGTGGTACCAGTGGTTCATGGCCGCGCCGATGATGACCATGGACTTGCCGCGCGTCTTCTCGGCGTTGTCGGCGAACTGGCGCGCAATGGCGATCACCTGGTCACGCGGCACGCCGGTGATCTTTTCCTGCCAGGCCGGGGTGTAGGGCGCATCGGCGTCATAGCCGCCATCAGCGCCCTCGCCTTCCAGGCCACGGTGGATGCCGTAGTTGCCCGCCAGCAGGTCGAACACGGTGGCCACGATGGCCTCCTCGCCGTCCAGCACCATGCGCGAGACGGGCACGCGGCGCAGCAGCACATCCGTGCCCTGCTCGTTGGCGTCGAAGCCCGGCGACTGCAGGCCGCCGAAGTAGGGGAAGGCCACGTCGGCCACTTCACTGTCCACGCCCTGGCCGTCCAGCACCGAGAGCTTGAGCTGCACGTCGTTGCCCGTGCGCGCCTCCTTGGATTCGAGGTTCCACAGGCCCTCGTCGGCACGGCCGGCCTCGCCCCAGCGAAAGCCGATGGAGCCATTGGGCAGGGCCACGCCGCCGTCCTCGCCGTAGGCCACGGTCTTCCATTCGGGGTTGCTGTCCTGGCCCAGGTGGCCGTCGAAGTCGCTGGCGCGCACATAGCGCTCGGGCACCAGGGCCGTGCGGCCATCGGGCAGTTGCTGGCGCTTGAGGCGGATCAGCAGCGGCAGGTCGGTGTAGCGGCGCGCATAGTCCTCGAAATAGGCCGGGCGGCCGCGCTCGCCGAAGTAGAACTCCTTGAGGA
Source organism: Delftia sp. ASV31 (assembly GCF_016428765.1). Taxonomy (NCBI): domain Bacteria; kingdom Pseudomonadati; phylum Pseudomonadota; class Betaproteobacteria; order Burkholderiales; family Comamonadaceae; genus Delftia; species Delftia sp. ASV31. The sequence continues at coordinate 8,895 of NZ_JAELTK010000130.1, read as the reverse complement.
TGACGTGGCCCATGGCCATGGCCACGGCAGCATCCGTGCCCTGCTTGGGGTGCATCCACAGGTCGGCCAGCTTGGCGACCTCGGAGTAGTCGGGCGTGACGGCCACGACCTTGGCGCCCTTGTAGCGGACCTCGGTGAAGAAGTGGGCGTCGGGGGTGCGCGTCTGGGGCACGTTGGAGCCCCAGGCGATGATGAAGTTGGAGTTGTACCAGTCGGCGCTCTCTGGCACGTCGGTCTGCTCGCCCCAGGTCTGGGGGCTGGCCGGCGGCAGGTCGCAGTACCAGTCGTAGAAGCTCATGCACACGCCGCCGATCAGGCTCAGGTAGCGGCTGCCTGCGGCATACGAGATCATGGACATGGCCGGAATCGGCGAGAAGCCGATGATGCGGTCCGGCCCGTGCTTCTTGATGGTGTAGACGTTGGCCGCCGCGATCATGCGGTTGACCTCGTCCCAGCTGCTGCGCACGAAGCCGCCCAGGCCGCGCTGCTTTTGCCACTCGCTGCGCGCATCCGCGTTCTCGACGATGGCGGCCCAGGCATCGACCGGGCTCCTGGCCACGGCCAGGGCGGCACGCCAGTGCTTGAGCAGCCGGCCGCGCACCATGGGGTATTTGACGCGGTTGGCGCTGTACAGGTACCAGCTGTAGCTGGCGCCGCGCGCGCAGCCGCGCGGCTCGTGGTTGGGCAGGTCGGCGCGCGTGCGCGGGTAGTCTGTCTGCTGGGTCTCCCAGGTCACGATGCCGCCCTTGACGTAGATCTTCCACGAGCACGAGCCCGTGCAGTTCACGCCGTGCGTGGAGCGCACCACCTTGTCATGCGCCCAGCGGTCGCGGTAGGCGTCTTCCCAGGTGCGGTCCTCGCCCGTCACCTGGCCATGGCCGTTGGAGAATTCCTGCCGGGGCAGGGAGAAGTAGGAAAGCTTGTCCAGAAAATGGCTCATCGCGGGACTCCTTGTTGTTCGTTGCGGTGCGTTGCTGTTCGGTGCAGTAGTGCCTGCGGCCCAAGGCTCAGCAGGGCATCTCGGCGTTCCTGCGCGCGTAGTACCACCAGGTCACGCCCACGCACAGCACATAGAAGGCGGCAAACACCCACAGCGCCAGCTCGGGCCCGCCCGTGGCGGCGATGGAGCTGCCGTAGCTCTTGGGGATGAAGAAGCCGCCGTAGGCTCCCAGCGCGCCCGCAAAGCCCAGGGCGGCCGCGCCTTCGGTATTGCCCTCCTTGAGGGCATGGGCCTGCGCTTGCTCGCTGGGATGGGCGCCCAGTTCGCGCTGCTTGAGGGCCAGGAAAATCGCCGGGATCATGCTGAAGGTCGATCCGTTGCCGATGCCCGTGGTCAGGAACAGCACGAGGAACATCAGGAAGAAGCCCATGAAGCTGCCCTCGGCAGGGCCGAAGCCCAGCGCGTAGCCGCCGCTGCCCTTGGGCAGGAAATACAGCACGCCCACCACGGCCACGGCCATGACGAGGAAGTTCCAGAACGTCACGCGCGCGCCGCCCGCCTTGTCGGCCAGCCAGCCGCCAAAAGGCCGCGACAGCGCGCCCAGCAGCGGGCCCAGCCAGGCATAGGCCAGCGGATTGACCGCCGGGAACTGGCTCTTGATCAGCAGCGGAAAGCCGGCGGCAAAGCCGATGAACGAGCCGAAGGTGCCCAGGTACAGCAGGCACATCACCCAGTTGTGCTTGCGCCGGAAGATGGCGGCCTGGGCCGCGAAGCTGGCCTTGGCGTCGGCGATGTCGTTCATGCCGAACCAGGCGGCCAGCGAGGCGATGGCGATCCACGGCACCCAGATGAAGGCCGCGTTCTGCGCCCAGACCCGGGTGGTCTCGCCGGCCTTGGTGATGGTCTGCGCATCGCCGCCGAAGACGCCGAAGATGCCGGCCGTGATCACCAGCGGGCTCAGGAACTGCACCACCGACACGCCCAGGTTGCCCAGGCCCGCGTTCACGCCCAGGGCCGAGCCCTTGCGCTCCTTGGGAAAGAAGAAGCTGATGTTGGCCATGCTGGAGCTGAAGTTGCCCCCGCCCAGGCCGCACAGCAGGGCCAGGATCAGCATGGTCGGATAGCCGGTGCTGGTGTCCTGCACCGCGTAGCCGATGCCGATGGCCGGGATCAGCAGCGAGGCCGTGGACAGCGCCGTCCAGCGGCGCCCGCCCATCAGCGGCACCATGAAGGAATAGAAGATGCGCAGCGTGGCGCCCGACAGCGCGGGCGCCGCCGCCAGCCAGAACAGCTGGTTGGTGGAGTAGGTGAAGCCCAGCGCGGGCAGGTTCACGGCCACCACGCTCCAGACCTGCCAGATGGCAAAGGCCAGGAACAGGGCGGGCACCGAGATCCAGAGATTGATCCTGGCGATGGCCTCGCCCTCGCGCTCCCAGAACTGCCTGTCCTCGGGGCGCCAGAGGGTCAGCACGCTGCCGGGGCGGCTGCGCGCGGATGCCTTTGCGGCGGTCTTGGTGTTCGCATGCATGTGCAACTCCTGCGGTTCAGCGCGCGGCCGGCTGCACATCGCTGTGGCCACCGTGGCTGTTGAGCACGTCGGTGCGGCGCACCTCGGTGAAATACATCCAGATCAGCGACACCCAGACCACGCCGTACAGCAGCATGAAGGCGCTGGAGCGGATGCTCGTCCAGTCCAGCAGCACGCCGAACAGGATGGGCAGGATGAAGCCGCCCATGCCGCCGGCCAGGCCCACGATGCCGCTGATGGCGCCGATGTTTCCGGGGTAGTCGTCGCTGATGTACTTGAAGACGCTGGCCTTGCCGAAGGCCATGGCAATGCCCAGCACGAACATCAGCGCGGTGAAGGCATGGACGTTCAGGCCCAGGTGAAAGCGGGTGCTGCCTTCGGTGGTGAGCACCGTGAAATCGGTCTGCGGATAGGACAGCAGGAACAGGCAGATCCAGCACACCCACAGCACCCACCAGGTCACGCTGTGCGCGCCGTACTTGTCCGACAGCCAGCCGCCGATGGCGCGCAGCACGCCGCCCGGCAGCGAAAAGCAGGCCGCCAGCAAGGCCGCCACGCGGATGTCCAGGCCGTACTCGCCCACGTAGTACTGCACCATCCACAGGCTCAGCGCCACATAGCCGCCGAAGACGATGCTGTAGTACTGGCAGTACTTGAGCACGCGCGGATCCTTGAGCGCCTTCAACTGGTCGCTGAAGCGCACATTGCTGGGCACCAGGTGGGCAGGGTCGCTGTGGCTGAACAGCCAGAACAGCACCAGCGCGCCCAGCATGATGGCCGCATAGGCATGCGGCACGGCGGCCCAGCCGAAGGCCACCAGGATCACCGGCGCCACGAACTTGTTGACCGCCGCGCCCGAGTTGCCCGCGCCATAGATGCCCATGGCCATGCCCTGGCGCTCCTTGGGAAACCAGCGAGCCACATAGGGCGTGCCCACCGAGAACGAGCCGCCCGCCAGGCCCACGAACAGGCCGATGGTCAGGAAGTGCCAGTACTCGGTGGCATAGCCCATCACCCAGATCGCGGGCACGGTGACGGCCATCAGCACCGCCATCACGATGCGCCCGCCGAAGCGGTCGGTCCAGATGCCCAGTGGCACGCGCACCAGCGAGCCCGTGAGCACGGGCATGGCCGTGAGCAGGCCGAACTGCGTGGCGTTCAGATCCAGCATCTTCTTGATGGGGATGCCGATGATGCCGAACATCATCCAGACCATGAAGCAGACGGTGAAGGCCAGGGTGCTGACGGCCAGGACCGACCAGGCCTGGCGGTCGTGGCGTGTGCCTGTGCTGTTGCTCTTGCGGGGGTCGCCCTGTGCGGTGGGCGCTGTGTTTGCCATTTTGTTTTCCTCGTGGGGGCTATGGCTTGCATGGTCCCGCGCGAGGGCCGCGCCGCACATCCGCCAGCCGTACGCTCGGACAAGGCGGAAGAACTAGGAGCGCGCAGGCGGGCCTAGTTCCAAAGAACTATGGGAAGCAGGCGCAGGAGCAGATCACCGGCCGCCAACGGAAAAACGGAGATGCCACACGACGCTGCAAAGTCAGGCAGGAGCCGCCTTGCAGCGGGGCGCCGCACAACGGGAAGCGGCGCAGTTGCTCAGGGGGAACTGAACTTCAGGGGTTGCGGCTCAACGCCGATTTCGTACTGCGCTCCCACAGGCGCGCAAGCGCCGCTCTGGTGTGGTGGGAACAGGCAGAGCCCGGCTGCAGCGGCACGGCCCGAAGCGAGCCGCCGGGCACCGTGCGGTCCGCCGCAATGGGCCTTTCAATCCCGCTGCCGCTCCGACGCATACACCGCCGCCTGCACGCGCGAGCTCAGGCCCAGCTTGCGCAGGATGTGTTGCACATGGATCTTGACCGTGGTCTCGGCAATGTCCAGCGTGCGGGCGATTTCCTTGTTGCTGGCGCCCCGGGCGATCTGGACCAGCACCTCTTCCTCGCGCGGGGACAGCGGCGAGGCCGGGGCCTCGTCCGGCTCGGGCGCCTGGGGCTCGGGCGCGCCCTGGGACTGGAAGGCCGCCACCAGCTTGCCCATCATCTCGGGGCTGACCACGGGCTCGCCGCGCGCGGCGCGGCGCAGGGCCTCGGACAGCAGGTCGCCGTCGATGGTCTTGAGCAGATAGCCCTGGGCGCCGTTGCGCAGCGCGGCCGCCAGGTCCTGGCCGTCCTCGCTCACGGTGAGCATGACGACGCGGCTGCCGGGCGATGCGGCCCGCAGGCCCGCGATGGCATCGACGCCCAGCACGCCGGGCAGGTGGTTGTCCAGCAGGATGACCTGGGGCGCCAGCGCGGGCACCAGGCGCAGGGCCTCGCCCGCGTCGCCGGCCTCGCCGACCACGCGCAGGCCTGCGTCCTGGGCGATGAGGGCGATCAGGCCGCGCCGGAACAGCGTGTGGTCGTCGATGACGAAGACGGAGATGGGGCTGGAGAAGGACATGGGGCGGTCTTTTTCTTGCGGGAGCGTGTCACGCGTTCGAGGGGAGGGCCTGCACCGGCGCGCCGGCCGAGGCCGACGGCGGCAGCTCGATCAGCACGCGCGTGCCCTCGCCGGGGCGGGAGTGGACATGGACCAGCGCCTGCGCCAGCAGGGCGCGCTCGCGCATGATGCCCAGGCCCACATGCAGAGAGTCCGGCGCAACGGCGGCGGGGACGAAGCCGCAGCCGTCGTCGCAGACTTCGAAGCGCCAGGGGTGGCGTCCCACGCGCAGCTCCACATGCCTGGCACCCGCGTGCTTGCGCACGTTGGACAGCGCCTCCTGCACCATGTGCAGCACCTGGATCTGCACATCGGGCGCCAGCGGCAGGCCCTGGCCCGTCATGCTCAGCGAGGTGGCAATGCCCGTCTGGTGCTCGAACTTGGACAGCGTGGCGCGCAGCGCGGCCTCGATGTCCTCGGCGCTGGTGCGCGTGCGGAAATGCACCAGCAGCTCGCGCACGTCGGCATAGCATTCGCGCACGCCCACTTCCAGCTCGCCCAGGCTGCGGTCGCGCGCCTCGTCGCGGCCCTTGGCCACGGCGTCGCGCAGCAGCTGGGTCTGTATCTTGAGAAAGGCCAGCGACTGGGCAATGGAGTCATGCAGCTCGCGCGCGATCAGGCCGCGCTCCTCGGCCACGGCGGCTTCGCGCTCCAGCGCCGTGGCGCGCAGGCTTTCCATGGCACTGGCCAGGTGGCGCGCCATGGCGGACAGCAGGTCGCGCATGTCGTCCGTGAGCACCACGGTGGAGCGAAAGAACAGGTTGACCTCGCCCAGCAGGCGCTGCTGCAGTTGCACGGGGATGCTGACCACGGTCTGGAAGCCGGCCTCGCGGCAGTGGGGCAGCTGCAGGTCGCTGGCCGGAGTGATGGGGATCACGCGCAGCCGCGCCTGCTCGCGCGGCTGGCCGCACAGGCAGGCGCCCGTGTGCAGGCAGTGCTCCTGCACCGACATGGACTGGGGCAGGCCGTCGCCGGCCAGCAGCACGTAGCGCTCGTTGGCCTCGTCGGACCAGCGCACCGTGGCCGCATCGGCCTGGGCCGCCAGGCGGACCTGGCGCACAAAGCCTTCGGCCAGGGACTGCAGGCTGGCGGCCTCCGACGCCTGCACGCTGACCGCGTACAGCGCCTGCAGCTGCTGGTGCTGCACGTTGAGGCTGGCTGTCTTCTCGCGCACCTTGTCCTCCAGCTCGGCGTGAGAGCTTTGCAGCGACTGGGCCATCAGGTTGAAGCCGGCCGCCAGCTGGCCGAACTCGTCATCCACCTCCACGCTCATGCGCGTGTCCAGGTGTCCGCGGCGCATGCGCTCCAGCGCCGAGCGCAGCTGGCCCACGGGATGCAGCACCAGCCAGTAGCTGGTGGCCATGAAGCTCACGGCCGCGATGATGGCCAGCGCCATCAGACACATCTGAAACAGGTGCAGGATGGCCGTCCAGCGCGAGAGCCGGTCCTCGATGGCTTCGACAAAGCCGTCCACCTCGCGCACGAAGGCATCGGCGCTGCCCATGATGGCCTGCGCATCGACATGGTCCTCGGCCTGCCACTGCGTGCGCAGCGCACTCCAGTCGCCGCGTATGCGCTCGTAGCGCGCGCTGACCGCATCGCTCCAGGGCACGAACAGCGGCCGCGACATGTCGCCGCTGCGCAGCAGGTCCAGGCTGGCGTCGAACTGCCGTGCGCGCTCCTGCCACTGCGCTGGCGCCTCGTTCTGGCGCGCCATGGCCATGCGCACCATGCTCATGCGCAGCCGCCCGGCCTCGTTCACCGCCGCCGCGCCGCCCTCCAGCTGCCAGGCCACCCACAGCGTGAAACCGATCGATGCAACAGCCGCGAGCAGGCAGGCCGCGCCCATGAGCAGCAGCTTGGTCGAAAGCGAGGGCTTGCCATGCATGGTTGCACTGTAGCCACGGCACATTTGCGCGTCTTGACCTGAATCAAGCGTCGCCCGTTTGCGCCGTGCCCCCGCCCCGATTCCTAGGATCCTTTCAACTGCCCCCAATGCCCACAGGGCCTATGGCGTCCCCGGGCGAGGCCAGTGATTAGCATGGGGCCATGCAAGTCCGCTCCCACCTCCGCCCCTTCATCCGCACCCCGCGCCTTGCCGGCCTGGCTGCGGCCGCATTGCTGGCGGCAGCCCTTGCCGGCTGCGCCAGCTCCTCCGCCCCGGCGCGGGACTGGACGCAGCAGTTGCAGCGCTGGTCCGACGCGCCCATCGTGCTGCTGGGCGAGCAGCACGATGCGGTCGCCCACCAGGCCTGGCAGCAGGCCACGGTGGAGCAGTTGGCAAAACAGGAGCGCCTGGCCGCGCTGGTGATCGAGATGGCGCCGCGCACGGGCTCCACGGCCAGCCTCGCACGCGACGCCTCCGAGGACGCGGTGCAGCAGGCCCTGCAATGGCAGGACGCGGCCTGGCCCTGGCCGCGCTACCGCGGCGTGGTCATGGCCGCCGTGCGCGCGGGCGTGCCCGTGCTGGGCGGCAACCTGCCGCGCGCCGACATGAAGCAGGCCATGCGCAACGAGAACCTGGACACCCACCTGCCGCCCGAGGGCTGGCAGCGCCAGCTCGACGCCATCCGCGAAGGCCACTGCGGCCTGCTGCCCGACACCCAGCTGGCGCCCATGGCCCGCATCCAGCTGGCCCGCGACGCCAGCATGGCCGAGGTGGCCAGGGCCGCTGTCAAGCCCGGCAAGACCGTGCTGCTGGTGGCCGGGCGCGGCCACGTGCTGCGCGGCGTTGGCATTCCCACCTGGCTGCCCGAGGCCGCAGGCGCCAAGGTGGCCGTGGCGCAGGCGGGGGAGACATCGGTGGCGCAGGCCTCGGATGTGGATTGGCTGCAGAAGACGGATGCCCTGCCCGCCAAGGACCACTGCGCCGAGCTGCGGGAGAAGTTCAGGAATCCGCCGGCGCCGCGGGCCGATGCGGGCTGAAGCCCGCTGATTCCTGAAGAGGTTGCGGCCGGCCTTGCGACCGGCCGGAAATCAGCGGTAGAAAGCTTCCACGGCGCCCTTGAGCTTGATCAGCAGGGGCTTTCCCTTGCGGTCCACCGTCTTGCCGGCCGGCACCTTGATCCATCCCTCGCTCACGCAGTATTCCTCCACATCGAAGCGCTCGTTGCCGTTGAAGCGGATGCCGATGTCGTGCTCGAACACTGCGGCCACATGGTGCGGGCTGCGCGGGTCGATGGACAGGTGGTCGGGCAGTGCGGGGCGATCGGCGGGTGCGTTGGCGTCGGTCATGGTCTTGTTCTCGCAAGAGGGTTCTGAAGAAAGCCGGTATTGTCCGCGCAATTCGCAGGCAGGCGCTGGCTGACAGGCTTTGGCGGCAGGCATCGTCATGCGGATGGCGGACGGGCGTCGTATGCTGCGCTCCATGCTGTCGCCAGAGCAACGTCAAACACTGAAGTCGGCCAAGCGCCTGCCGCTGGCGCTGCTGCTGTTCGTGGCGCTGGGCTTCGTGGCCTCGTCCGTGGCGGCGGGGCACTGGCAGCAGGTGCCGCTGTGGCTGGCCTGCATCAAGGCCGTGACCGAGGCCTCGCTGGTCGGCGCGCTGGCCGACTGGTTTGCGGTGTCGGCGCTGTTCCGGCGCATTCCGCTGCCCCTGGTCGGGCGCCATACGGCCATCATCCCGCGCAACAAGGACCGCATCGGCGAGAACCTGGCGAACTTCGTGCGCGACAAGTTCCTGGACGGCCCTTCGCTGGTGGCGCTGATCGAGCGCCATGATCCCGCCCGCGTGCTGGCCGGCTGGCTGACCACGCCGGCCAACAGCACCCTGCTGGGGCGGCAGGTGGCGCGGCTGGCGCTGGCGGCGCTGGAGATGGTGCAGGACCGGCAGGTGGAGCGCTTTCTGACACAGGCATTCAAGGCCTTGCTGGCCCAGGTGGACCTGCCCCGCGCGGCGGCGGATCTGTTGTCGGGCCTGACCAGGGATGGCCGCCACCAGGCCGTGCTGGAC
>NZ_JAELTK010000012.1:0-95838 GCF_016428765.1 Delftia sp. ASV31 | reverse complement strand
GCAGCTGGCCCTGGGCGCCCGCGCCGACGCCGACGTGGTGCGCGAAGGCTGCACCCAGGCCGATATCTGCGTGGAGTTCGACGGCTGCGCGCGGCTGCGCCCCTGGCTGGAGGCCGCAGGCCTGGCCTGCGAGGACAGCAGCCTGCTGCTGCGGCGCACGGTGGACACCCAGGGCCGCAGCCGCGCCTGGATCAACGGCACGCCGGCCACGGCCACGCAGCTGCGCGCCCTGGGCGAGCAACTGATCGACATCCACGGCCAGCATGCCTGGCAAAGCCTCACGCGGCCCGATGCGGCGCGCGCGCTGCTGGACGCCTATGCCGGCATCGACAGCCGCGAGGTCCAGGGCTGCTGGAGCCGTTGGTCCCAGGCCCGGCAGGCGCTGCAGCATGCGCAATCCGCCCAGGACAGCCTGCAGCGCGAGCGCGAGCGGCTGCAGTGGCAGATCACCGAACTCGACAAGCTGGCCCCGCAGGCCGACGAGTGGGACGAGCTCAATGCCCAGCACACGCGCCTGTCCCATGCCCAGACCCTGATCGACACCGCCCAGACCACGCTGCAGATGCTGGAGGACGACGAGGCCGGCGTGATCACTCCGCTGGGCCGCGCCAGCCACCTGATCCAGAACCAGGAGCACCTGGAGCCCGACTTCCAGAACATTGCCGACGTGCTGGCCTCATGCATGGCCCAGGCGCAGGATGCGCGCCATTCGCTGCAAAGCTATCTGCGCCGCGCCGACCTGGACCCCGAGCGCCTGGCCGAGCTCGATGAACGCCTGTCGCTGTGGATGCAGCTGGCGCGCCGCTACCGCCGCACACCCGATGAACTGCCGGCACTGCTGGCCGGCTGGCGCCAGGAGCTGCAGCAGCTGGACGCCGCCGTGGACATCGAGGCCCTGCATGCCGCCGAGCAATCGGCGCAGCAGCACTACCAGGCCAGCGCCCGGGTGCTGTCGCAGCAACGCGCCCTGGCCGCGCCGCGCCTGTCGCGCGCCATCACCCAGGCCATGCAGGGCCTGGGCATGGAAGGCGGCCTGTTCGAGGCCGCCCTGTCCACGGCCGACTCCCCCGGTGCCTTTGGCGTGGACAGCGTGGCCTTTCTGGTTGCCGGCCATCCTGGGGCCAGTCCCAAGCCGATTGCCAAGGTGGCATCGGGCGGCGAGCTGTCGCGCATTTCGCTGGCGATTGCCGTGACCACCAGCGAGCTGGGCGAGGCCGGCACGCTGATCTTCGACGAGGTGGACTCGGGCGTGGGCGGCGCCGTCGCCGAGACCGTGGGCCGCCTCATGCACGCACTGGGCCGATCGCGGCAGGTGCTGTCCGTCACCCACCTGCCGCAGGTTGCCGCCTGCGCCGACCAGCACTACCTGGTGGCCAAGCAGCGCGCCAGGCAAGGCACGCTCAGCACCGTGCAGCCGCTGGACAGCGCCGCACGCGAGGCCGAGCTGGCGCGCATGCTCGGTGGCGAGCGCCAGTCCGAAACCACGATGGCCCATGCCCGCGAAATGCTGGCCATGGCACGCCAGGCACCTGCACCCCGCCCACCCCCACGACGGGCCGGCCGGCAGCGGCCCCAGGCCGATGCCGACCGCACACGGTCCAAGCCGGGACGCGCGGCCAACGGCGCGCGCAACACCAATGGAGGCTGATGCCATGTCGCTTGAGATCGTGCTGATCACCGGGATGTCCGGATCGGGAAAATCCGTCGCCCTGCATGCGCTGGAGGATGCTGGCTACTACTGCGTGGACAACCTGCCTCCCGAGCTGCTGTCCGCCTTCGTCGAACTGGAGCACGGCCGCCACAGCAACAAGGTGGCCATCGCCATGGATGCGCGCAGCGCCGGCGGACTGCCCCACCTGCCCGGCCAGCTGGAACGGCTGCAGCGCCAGGGCGTCGTGCCCCACCTGGTCTTTCTGGACGCCACCACGGGCACCCTGGTGCGGCGCTTCTCCGAAACCCGGCGCCGCCATCCGCTGTCGCAGGGGCCGGTCGCCGAAGGCCGCCGCGCCCTGGTGCAGGACATAGAAACCGAGCGCGAGCTGCTGGGCGACCTGCGCGAGAAGTCGCATGTCATCGACACCAGCCACCTGCGCTCGTCCCAGCTGCAAAGCTATATCAAGGAGCTGATTGCGGCCCCGGTGGGCCAGATGACGCTGGTCTTCCAGTCCTTCGGCTTCAAGCACGGCCTGCCCTCGGATTCCGACTATGTGTTCGATGTGCGCATGCTGCCCAACCCGCACTACGAACCCCAGCTGCGCCCGCTGACCGGCATGGACGCGCCCGTGGCCGAGTTCCTGCGCCAGCAGCCCGGCGTGGACCAGATGCGCCGAGACATCCAGCAGTTCCTGGAGTCCTGGCTGGACATGATGGCCAGCAACCACCGCAGCTATGTCACCGTGGCCATCGGCTGCACGGGGGGCCAGCACCGCTCGGTCTTCCTGGTCGAGGAACTGGCGCGGCACTTCGCCCCGCGCTGGCCCACGCTGTGCCGGCACCGCTCGCTGGACAGCCGGCCCACGCTCAAGCCTGCCGACTTGCTTGCGCACGACGTCTGAGTGCCAGGCCCCGCCTCCGGAACACTGCGATGCAAGGCTTGCCGATGACGAACGCTCCGCGTGTGCTGCTCGTGGAGGACGACCCCGCCATCGCGCGCACCGTCTGCTATGCGCTGGAGCGTGACGGCATTGCCGTGCGCCACTGCCTGCAGCTGGCCGATGCACGCGCGCAATGGCAGGCGCAGCCGCCCGATGCCCTGCTGCTGGACGTGGGCCTGCCCGATGGCAACGGCCTGGACTGGTGCCGCGAGCTGCGCCAGGCCGGCTCCGCCGTTCCGCTGCTGGTGCTCAGCGCACGCGGCGAGGAAATGGACCGCGTGCTGGGCCTGGAGCTGGGCGCCGATGACTACCTCACCAAGCCCTTCAGCCCGCGCGAGCTGGTGGCCCGCACCCGCGCCCTGCTGCGCCGTGCGCAGCGCCTGCAGCCCGCGCCAACGGCCAGCGCAGCGCCGGCCGATGCCATGTTCAGCATCGATACGCAAGGCCAGCGCGTGCGCATGCAGGGTGTGGCACTGGATCTCACGCGGCGCGAGTATCAGCTGCTGCGCTGCCTGCTGGAGCGCCCCGGGCGCATCCTCAGCCGCGAGTTCCTGCTCGACAGCATCTGGGGCCAGGACAGCGACAGCACGGACCGCACCGTGGATACGCACGTCAAGACCCTGCGCGCCAAGCTGCGCGCCCAGGCGCCGCAGCAGGACTTCATCACCACCCACCGCGGCATGGGCTACAGCCTGACGCTGCCGGGCTGAGCCACCGCAGCACGCCATGCGCCTCGGACTGCGGCTGTTCTTCGCCTTTTTCGTCATCAACGGCCTGGCCGCATTCTTCGTGCTGCGCGTCTTCATGGTCGAGGTCAAGCCCAGCGTGCGCAAGGTGACCGAGGACACGCTGGTCGAGACCGCCTACGCCCTGGCCGCGCTGGCCAGCGACGACATGGCCAGCGGCGTGCTGCAGCAAAGCCCCGCCGACAGCCGCTTCGCGCACCACATGCAGGCCTATGCCAACCAGACCGTCAAGGTCTGGATCTGGGACACGCGCAAGACCAGCCTGGACATGCGCGTCACCGTCACGGACCAGAAGGGCCTGGTGCTGTTCGACTCGGCCGGCCTGGACCAGGGCGCCGACTACTCGCGCTGGCGCGACGTGTACCGCACGCTGCGCGGCGAATACGGCGCACGCACCACGCGCGAGGTGCAGAACGACGAGGCCAGCAGCGTCATGTATGTCTCGGCACCCATCATGGTCGATGGCCGCGTGGCGGGCGTGCTCACCGCCTCCAAGCCCGCCCACTCGGTGCAGAAGATCGTGGACAGCGCGGAAAGCAAGATGCTGCGCGGCGGCCTGCTGTTCCTGCTGCTGTCGGCCGGCGTGGGCTTTGCCGTCACCTGGTGGCTGGTCATCCATGTGCGGCGCCTGCGCAGCTATGCCCAGCAGGTACAGGCGCCCACGCTCAACGAGGCCGCCTCGCCCACCACGGCGCCCCCCATGCCCGAGGCCCCGCGCATGCCCGGCGAGCTGGGCGAGCTGGCCCGCGCCATGGAGAACATGCGCAGCCGCCTGGAAGGGCGCGACTACATCGAAGGCTATGTGCGCGCCCTCACGCACGAGCTCAAGAGCCCCGTGGCTGCCATCCGTGGCGCAGGCGAGCTGCTGCAGGAAGACCTGCCATCGGCCGACCGCGAACTGTTCGCGCGCCAGGTGGTGGACCAGTGCCAGCGCCTGCAAAACCTCGTGGACCAGTTGCTGCGCCTGAGCCAACTGGAGCAGCGCCGCGCCCTGCACCCGCACACGGCCTGCAGCCTGCAGGCCTGTGCCGAACAGGCCGTGGCGCAAGTCCACAGCGCAGCGCACCAGCGCCGCATCCAGCTGGTGCGGCAAGGCCAGGACAGCAGCGGCCCCTGGGAGCAGGACCTGGTGGTGCTGGCCCTGAGCAACCTGCTGAGCAACGCCATCGACTTCGCCCCAGAGGGCAGCAGCATCCACGTGGACCTGGAGCCCGGCCGCGTCAGCGTGCGTGACCACGGCCCCGGCGTGCCCGAGGCGCTACTCGGCCGGCTGGGCGAGCGCTTTTTCACCACCCCCCGCCCCAACGGAGAACGCAGCGGCACGGGACTGGGCCTGTCCATCGTGCTGCGCATCATGCTGCTGCACGGCGGCAGCATGCAGGCCGCCAACGCCCAGCCCGGGCTGCGTGTCACGCTGAACTGGCCACTGCGGGCACACTGACGCCCACCCCCTATCGGCCCTGCGAATCCGACTTCACACCCGCTTCACACACTTCATTCCGGCCACACAGCCCCCGCCCAGACTGCGTCCACGATCAACGAACGGGATGTGGAATGAAGAACCGACTGCTTGCCAAAGGCGTGGCCCTGCTGGTCATGCTGGGCCTTTTGATGCTGGGCCTGGGCCTGATACACGACGTGGTGCGGGACCGCATACGCAACCGCGACAACGCCGTGCAGGGCGTGGTCGCCAGCCTGGCTGGCCGCCAGACGCTGATGGGCCCGGTGCTGGTGCAAAACTGCACCGAGACCACGGGCGTGGAAAAAGGCAGCAAGACCGAATGGACCACGCGCCAGTTCCAGCGCATGCTGCTGCCCGACCAACTGCGCCACCAGGCCACGGCGCGCATGGAGGAGCGCTCGCGCGGCCTGCACCAGGTCAGCACCTATGCCATGCAGGACAGCATCAGCGCCAGCTTCACGAACGCCGCCCAGTACCTGGAAAAGCCCTCCATCGACACGGCGGCCAACCAGACCGTGCGCTGCGGCGCACTGCGGGTGGCGCTGTCGCTCACCGATCCGCGCGGCATACGCTCGGCCACCATCGAAGCCGATGGCAAGAGCCTGGACGTGGGCCCCGGCACATCACTGGAGCGCTACTCGCAGGGCCTGCAGGCGGAACTGGCGCCGGCCCTGCTCAAGAAGGACGGGCCCCTTGAACTGAAGATTGCCCTGGAACTGGTGGGCACCGAAAAGCTGGCCTTCGTGCCGCTGGGCAGCCACAGCCAGGTCCAGTTGTCGGCCGACTGGCCCCATCCCTCGTTCGGTGGCAGCTTTCTGCCCAACCGGCGGGAGATCAGCGACAAGGGCTTCGAAGCCAGCTGGAACCTCTCGGCCCTGGCTTCATCCGCACGCCAGTCCTTCACTGACCAGCAGCCGCTGTGCCAGCCTGGCCGCCGCGACATGGAGGAATACGCGGCCACCGCCCATGCCCCCAACAGCGGCCCTTGCCTGGAATCGCTGGATACGGACTTCGTGGACCCCATCAACGCCTACTCGTTGAGCGACCGCGCCACCAAGTACGGCCTGCTCTTCGTGGTACTGACCTTCGTGGCCGTCGGCCTGTTCGAGGTGCTCAAGCAGCTGCGCGTGCATCCCATCCAGTACCTGCTGGTGGGATCGGCGCTGTGCAGCTTCTTCCTGCTGCTGATCAGCCTGTCGGAGCACATGGGATTTGCCAGCGCCTACGGCATTGCCGCCTCGGCCTGCGTGCTGCTGCTGGCCTACTACGCCAGCCACATCCTGGGCAGCCTGCGCCGCGGCCTGCCGTTTGCGGCGGGCATCGCCGCACTCTACGGCCTGCTGTACGTGCTGCTGCAACTGGAGCAAAGCGCGCTCATCGTGGGATCGATCGCGCTGTTCGCGGTGCTGGCCCTGATCATGGTCTGCACGCGGCATGTGGACTGGTATGCCTTCGGCCGGCAGGATGGCGACCGCTCCAGTGAAGGCGCGGGCACCCCACCCACCGTGGGAGCGCTGCAGCCATGAGCACCATCACCGCCATCAGCGATATCCGCAGCCCGGACAATCAGGCGCTGGAGCGCCAGCGCTGCGAGCAGGCATGGCAACAGGCCGTGCAAAGCGGGGACCGCCATGCCCTTGGCTCACTGCGCCTGCACATTGCCGACGCCACCGCACGCGCCAGGCGCACGCCCGGCGCGCGGGAGCAGTGGCTGGCCTGGATGCTGCTGCGATGCGCCCTGCTGCTGCCGCGCCGCAGGTTCTAGCCAGCCGGGCCGGCCGTGGCCTCAGCCCGCGAACTGCGCATCCAGCAGCTTGCGCACCGGGGCTGGCAGGCCCATGTCGGCCCAGGCTCCGGCATCGGCCCAGCAGCCCTGGCCGTCTGCCATGGCAGCATCCGGGCCGCTGCCATGGACAGGCACGCGTACCGGATGCAGATGCAAATCACGATGGGTGAGCACATGCAGGAAAGCCGGCAGCTCGGTCCAATCCGCGGATCGTGCGGCAGGCCAGTGCCGTGCGGCGGCCTGCTCCAGCGCCTCGCGTTCATTGAACACGGGCGGCGCATAAAGCCCCGCCCAGATGCCCTGTTGAGGACGGCGCTCCAGCCAGACGCGGCCTTGCCCGTCCACGGCGATCAGCAGCCACCAGGCCTCGGAACTGCGCTTGAGCTTGCGCGTTCGCACGGGATAGTTTTCGGGATTGCCAAAGCGCGCCGCGCGGCACTGCGGCTGCAGCGGACAGACCAGGCAGCTGGGCTTGCGCGGCGTGCAGATGGTGGCACCCAGGTCCATCAGGCCCTGGGTATAGCGGGGCATGGCCTGCTGCAGATCCTCGGTGGGGCACAGCTGCTGGGCCAGGTCCCACAGTTCGCGCTCATTCCTGGCAACCGCCAGATCGGCATCGAAAGCCAGCACGCGCGTGAGCACACGCCGCACGTTGGCATCGAGGATGGGCACACGCTCGGAAAAGCAAAAGGAGGCGATGGCGCCCGCCGTGGACCGGCCTATGCCGGGCAGCGTGGCCAGATCCTCGGCCCTGCGTGGAAAGGCACCACCCCAGTCCTGAACCACGGCCTGGGCACAGCGGTGCAGGTTGCGCGCGCGGCTGTAGTAGCCCAGGCCGCTCCACAGCGCCAGCACCGCGTCCTGCGGTGCGGCCGCCAGGCTGGCGACATCGGGGAAGGCATCGAGAAAGCGCTGGTAGTAGCCCAGCACGGTACTCACCTGGGTCTGCTGCAGCATGATTTCGGAGAGCCAGACGCGGTAGGGATCGCGCGTCTGCTGCCAGGGCAGGTGATTGCGTCCATGCGACGCCTGCCACTGCACGACGGGCGTGGCAATCGAGGGAAAGGTCAAGATATCAAGCAGTCAGTGAGGTTTCCTGTGCAGCCTTTGCCAGGCCGGGGAAGGCAGGCGTGGGCGACAGGGGTTGCAGCAGTTCCATGGTGGCCTGCCCCAGCTGCAGCTGCAAGGCCGTGAGCTGTTCGTCAGCGGTCTCGATCTCGGCAATGCGTTCCACCAGGCCCGAGGCCGCATTCTGTATGCGGTCCACCGCTTCGATGCGGCGGGCAAAGCTGCGCTTGCGCTCCTTCAATTGGGCATCGAGCTGGGCCGTGGCGGATTTGCTCCACATGTCCACGTCGTTGGCCGCAGACTCGAACACCGTGCGCAACCGCATCGCCAGCGCCTTGATCAGGCGCTGCGCAAACGCAGGATTGCTGCGCCTGAGCGCATGACCCAGGCCCAGGTACTGGGTATAGCTGGCCTCGATGCGCTGCAGGTCGGCGCCGAACTCGGCCAGTTCCAGCTGGGCCGGAGCCTGCAGCGAGAAGCCGAACTCGGCATTGAGTTCCTTGAAGGTCGCGCCCAGCATGGACTGGATCTCTCCGGCCTGCGCCTGGGCCCGGG
Organism: Delftia sp. ASV31; assembly: GCF_016428765.1. Taxonomy (NCBI): domain Bacteria; kingdom Pseudomonadati; phylum Pseudomonadota; class Betaproteobacteria; order Burkholderiales; family Comamonadaceae; genus Delftia; species Delftia sp. ASV31. The sequence goes on along the minus strand of NZ_JAELTK010000012.1, from coordinate 87,627 downwards.
TCGCCACGGTGCGCAGGCGCTCGAAGGTTTCGGCATAGACCTTGCGGGCGCCCAGCTTCAGGCCGCGCTGCTCCAGCGCATCCTTGAGATCGACCAGCTCCTGCTTGAGCGCGCTGGAGCCCAGCTGGCGGAAGATGTCGCGCAGCATGCGCATGTGCACCAGCCGAACGGCCTGGATCCTGGCGGCGCTGGCATCGAAATCCTGCTGCTCGCTCTCGATGCGGTGGCGCATGGAGGCGATGACGCTGGCATTCTTGCCGCGCAGGCTGCGCAGCTCGGCCATCTGGTCGTCCAGGTCGCGGCGGCGGATGTTGAGCACGCGCTCCACCTCGACCTGCAACTGCTGCACATTGGCCCTCACGGCCGTCTGCAGCACCTTCTGGCGCTGGCCCATGATGCCCTCGGCCAGCATGTTCTCGAAAACGGGCAGTCCGCTGGCCTGCAGCAGCGCATCGTTGCTGGAGACCTTGGCCACCAGGCCCTTTTGCGCCGACACGGGCAGCACCCGCTCCATGGGCAGGCCCAGCATCTGTGCCGACTCCTGGCGCTGGCGCTGCAGCTGGGCCTGCACCTGCGACGCGGAACTCAGGCTGTCCCAGAGCGTGTCTATCTTGTTGAGCACCACGAGGCGGGAGTCGGCCAGCGCATGCTGGCCGGAAGCCACATCGGGCGGCAGCACATGGTCGCGCCAGATGGCCAGATCGGACTTGGTCACGCCGGTATCGGCCGCCAGCACGAAGACCACGGCATGGGCCTGAGGGATCAGGTTGACGGTCAGCTCGGGCTCGGCGCCCACGGCATTCAGGCCGGGCGTATCCAGAATCACCAGCCCCTGCTTGAGCAGGGGATGGGGCATGTTGATCAGCGCGTGGCGCCACATGGGCACCTCCACCAGGCCCTGCTCATCCACGAAGGGATTGCCGCCCTGGTCCTCGTCATGCCAGAAGCCCCAGGTCCGCGCCAGTTCCACGGAAACCTTGCGCACTTCGGCCACCTTGGCCAGCGTGTCGGCGATCTGCTGGGCATTGTTCACGTCGAGCGGCAGTTGCAGCCAGGCCTCGGGACGGGCGCGCCACTGGCCCAGGCTTTCCAGCGATTCGCGCGTATCGATGGGCAACAGGCGCAGGCTGGGCTGCAGCTCGGCTTCCCAGCCCAGCTCGGCGGGGCACATGGTCGTGCGCCCTGCGCTGGCCGGCATGAGGCGGCGGCCATAGTGGGCGAAGAAGACCGCATTGATCAATTCGGACTTGCCGCGCGAGAATTCGGCCACGAAGGCCACCATGACCTTGTCGCCACGCACCTGGGCTTCCAGCCGCTGCAGCCGCTCCTGCACCGCGACATCCAGCAGCTCCTGGGACTGCAGCCATTCGCGCAGCGCATGCAATTGCTGCGCAAAGCCGCGGCGCCATGCGCCGTGCTGGTCGAATTGCTCGTTGAATGATGGTCCCACGTGTTTCCCCCGCCATTGCACCGCCAATGTCTGCCGATGCCTAGTGATCGCCTCGACATTGCGCCGCAAGCGTGATGCCTGTTCTCTTCAAAATATAGCACCGTCGCCCCGTTTTGCCTGCTGCGGCGCCCTAAGGCCGGCCCCTGGAGCGGGGGGATTACGTACAAAATATCGTTTATTTACAAATGAAACAATATTTCACCATCAATCTGCGGCGGTTGGTGCCTGAAATTTAAAGAAACAGGCGTTTTCTGCAAATGCTTCGCGGGACCTCCCGCAATGCAGCCGCAACAGGCGTTACGAGACGTTGAGAATTCGCTCCGTTTTTTGAAGCGATCATCCCGCCTTCTGGCACCGCGCGCAGAAGTAGGTGCTGCGCTGCCCCTGGCGCAGCATTTGCACGGGCGAGCCGCAGTGCGTGCAGGGCAGGCCTTCGCGGCCATAGACCTTGGCCTGCAGCTGGAAGTGGCCGGCCATGCCGTCGGGCGCGGAGAAATCGCGCAGCGTCGTGCCGCCCTGCTCCACCGCCAGGGCCAGCACGCGGCGGATCTCCTCGAACAACCGGCGCACCTTGCGCGGCCCGACCTCGCAGGCTGGCTGCGTGGGCGCGATGCGCGCCATGAACAGCACCTCGGACGCATAGATATTGCCCACGCCCACGACCACGCTGCCGTTCAGCAGCAATTGCTTGATGGGCGTGCGGCTGGCCTTCAGGCCGGCCCGGAAGGTCTCGAACGAGAAGCTGTCATCCAGCGGCTCCATCCCCAGATGGTCCAGCAGCCTGCGCGCCCAGGGATCGCTCTCGGCCGCCACATACATCACCGCACCAAAGCGCCGCGGATCATGCAGCCGCAGCAGGCCCTTGCTGGTCTGCAGGTCGAAATGGTCATGCGTTCCTGCTGGCCCCAGCGGTGCTTCATGGGGGGCCACGAAACGCAGGCTGCCCGACATGCCAAGGTGCAGCATCAGCAGGCCCTCGCTCAGCTCCATCAGCAGATACTTGCCGCGCCGGCGCACGCCGTGCACATCGCGCCCGGCCAGCAGCTCGGGGGCAATGCCCAACGGCCAGCGCAAGGGCTTGCCCAAGGCCACGGATTCAATGCGCGCTCCGGCGATCTGCGCGGCAAAAGCGCGCCGCGTGACTTCTACTTCTGGCAATTCAGGCATGCGATCCGGGTTGTGCTGTAGTTGTGCGAAATGTGGTCTGGGCTTCGATTATTATGGTTCGATGGATCATCGCCTTCGCCTTCAGGGACTTGCCGTGGCAGCAGCCCTGGCCATGGGTTCCGCCACTGCCTGGGCACTCCCAGGCAAGACCGCAGCCACCATCGAGACGGAATCCCCCGAACCTCCCTCGTCCGCCGCCGCCTCTGCGGAGGACGATCGCGCCGCCCTCAACGCCGAGCTGTTCTACGAGATCCTGGTCGGCGAGATCGCCGCCAGCGAAGGTGCGCTGGGCGACGCCCAGGCCATGATGATGGAGGCCGCTCGCACCAGCGGCAGCGAGCAGCTGTACCGGCGTGGCACGGAACTGGCGCTGCAGTCGCGCTCCGGTGAACGCGCCCTGGCCAATGCCCGTGCCTGGCTGGACGCCTTTCCCCAGTCCCGCGACGCCAACCGCTTCGTGCTTCAGATCCTGGTGGCACTGAACCGCATCGCCGATACCGGCAGCTATCTCAAGCGGGAGATCGAGGCCACGCCTGCTCCCTCCAAGCCCGCCACCTACCTGGGCATCACCCAGCTCTACAACAACGCCAGCGACAAGGCCCTGGCGGCCGATGTGGTCGAGCAGGCCATGGCGGGCGAGACCGACAACCCCGCCAGCGGCCCGCTGGCCTGGGCCACCATCGGCCACATGCGCCTGGGCGCCGGGCAGAAGGCTGCCGCCATGCAGGCCGTGCAAAAGGCACAGGCGCTGACACCCGATACCGGCCCCGTGGCCCTGCTGTCCATGGAACTGCTGGAAGCCGGCATGCCTGAGGCGGAGCCCATCGTCAAACGCTATCTGGCCAAGAACCCTTCAGCCCAGATGCGCATGGCCTATGCCCGCGTGCTGCTGGGCCAGCAGCGCCTGGACGAGGCCCGCCAGCAACTGGTCTCCATCACCGTGGACTCCCCCGACTACGCCGAAGCCTGGGCCACCCTGGCCGCGCTGCAGCTGCAGTCCAACGACGTGGATGCAGCCCAGGCGTCCACCGAGCGCTTCGGCAAGCTCGTGCCGCAGATTCCCGCCGGTGTGGCGCGCAGTGCGGGCCAGTCCCAGTACTATCTGCTGCAGTCCCAGATTGCAGAAAAGCAGGGCAAGTTCGCCGAGGCCGACGCCCTGCTGCGCCGCATCGACGACGCGCCCAACCTGTTGAGCGTGCAGGCGCGCCGTGCCGCCCTGCTCGCGCGCCAGGGCAAGCTCAAGGAAGCCCGCGCCCTCATCGAGGCCGTGCCCGCCAGCGGCCCCAGCCAGCAGCGGCTCAAGCGCCTGGCCGAAGTGCAGTTGCTGCGCGATGCCAATCAGAATGCCCAGGCCTACGCGCTGCAGGCCGAGTTGCAAAAGCAGGACCCTGAAGACGCCGAGCTTGCCTATGACACCGCCCTGCTGGCGGAGCGCATTGGCAAGCATGACGAAATGGAGCGGCTGCTGCGCGGCATCATCGCGCGCCAGCCCGATTTCCAGCACGCCTACAACGCGCTGGGCTACTCCTTCGCCGAACGCGGCATCCATCTGGATGAAGCCGAAAAGCTCGTCGGCAAGGCGCTGGAAATGTCGCCTGGCGACCCCTTCATCACCGACAGCCTTGCCTGGGTGAAATTCCGCCGGGGCGACCTGGACGAAGCCCTCAGGCTGCTCGAAAGCGCCTACGCATCACGCCCCGACGTGGAGATCGCCGCACACCTGGGCGAAGTGCTCTGGGCCAAGGGTGATCGCGAACGCGCGCAGAAGATCTGGCGCCAGGGCCTGGCCACCAGTCCCGACAACACGACCCTGCGCGAAACCCTGCGCCGCCTGGGCGTCTCGCTTTGAGCCACCGCGCCGTGCCCGGATTGCCGCATCCCGCCCTTGCACGCAGGCAGCTGTGCGCCACGGCGGCCGCCGCCGCACTGCTGGCCCTGGCCGGCTGTGCCCTGCCACCCCGCCAGCTGCAGGCCGACGCAACCGCCCCCACCGCTGCAGGCCACTGGGCGGGCCGGCTGGCGCTGCAGGTGGAAGATGCGCAAAACCAATCCTTCAGCGCAGGCTTCGAGCTGCTGGGCACCCCCCAGCGCGGCGAGCTGCTGCTGTTCACGCCCCTGGGCTCGACACTGGCGCGTTTGCTCTGGGAACCGGGACAGGCAAGCTTGCAACAAGGCGAGGAGCGCAAGACCTCGGACTCGCTACCGGCACTGGTGCAGGAGCTGACCGGCAGCGATCTGCCCATTGCCGCCCTGTTCGACTGGCTGCAGGGCCGGGCCACCGCAGCCGCAGGCTGGCAGGTCGACCTCTCCCGCATGGAGCAGGGCCGCCTGTCCGCCCGGCGCAATGACCCGCAGCCGCCGGCCGCGCTGCGCATCGTGCTCGACACGCCCTGATTTCCGCCGGGCGCGCCTGCTCCATCCCCACCTGCCGCCCCTGCCTCTTTTTCCTCATCCTCTCCAGCCCATGCGCTCGCTCCACGACGTGCCGGCTCCGGCCAAGCTCAACCTGTTCCTCCACATCACCGGCCGCCGCGCCGATGGCTATCACCTGCTGCAATCGGTCTTCATGCTGTTGGACTGGCATGACACGCTGCATTTCGACAGGCGTGGCGACGGCCAGATCAGCCGCGAGGACCTGTCGGGCATGGCACTTCCTGCCGACGATCTCATCGTGCGGGCCGCACGGGCCCTGCAGCAGGCCACCGGCTGCCGCGCGGGCGTGCACATCGGCGTGGAAAAGCGCCTGCCGGCGCAGGCCGGGATGGGCGGGGGCTCGTCGGATGCGGCATCGACCCTGATCGCACTGAACCGCCTGTGGCAGTTGAACCTGACGCGGCGCGAGCTGCAGCGCATTGCACTGGTCCTGGGCGCCGATGTGCCCTTCTTTCTGTGCGGCAACTCCGCCTGGGTGGAAGGCATAGGCGAGCACATCACGCCGCTGGAACAGGCCAATGCCCTGCCGCCCCAGCGGTTCGTGGTGGTCAAGCCCGAGGCGGGGCTGGAGACCTTGTCCATCTTCCGCGACGCAACCCTCAAGCGCGATCATGCCCATGCTACAATCGAAGACTTTGCTGCAGATCACTATGGCTTTGGCCAAAACGACTTGCAGCCTGTCGCCGAAAGGCTGCAGCCTGAAGTGAAAAAAGCCATCGATTGGCTAAACTCACTAAAACTGCATGCTAGAATGACGGGCTCAGGAAGTGCAGTATTTGCACCACTGACGCAAACGATTGACTTAAAGGATGCTCCTGGCGCCTGGAATGTCAGAGTTTGCAGCAATCTGCAGGCCCATCCTCTCAAGGATTGGCTGAAAGATGAAAGTTTATAGGCTGTCTGCCTGCGGCAGAAGGCCTGTGTAGGGGAGTCGCCAAGTTGGTAAAGGCACCGGATTTTGATTCCGGCATGCGAGGGTTCGAGTCCTTCCTCCCCTGCCAAACGTCTTTCGCGTCAAGGCAAACCCATCGTACTGGGGCGCTCAATGCATTCACATCATCCTGACATCATGGTCTTCACCGGCAATGCCAATCCTGGCATGGCCACTGAAATCGTTCAGCACCTCGGCACCACGCTGGGCGCAGCCGACGTGGGTCGTTTCTCCGATGGAGAAGTCGCCGTCGAGATCAAGCAGAACGTGCGTACGCGCGACGTCTTCGTCGTGCAATCCACCTGCGCACCGACCAACGACAACCTGATGGAACTGCTGGTCATGGTGGACGCGCTCAAGCGTGCATCGGCCGAGCGCATCTGCGCGGTGATTCCCTACTTCGGCTACGCCCGCCAGGACCGCCGCCCGCGCTCCACCCGCGTGCCGATCACGGCCAAGGTCGTGGCCAACATGCTGCAGGCCGTGGGCGTCGAGCGCGTCCTGACCATGGACCTGCACGCAGACCAGATCCAGGGCTTCTTCGACATCCCCGTGGACAACATCTATGCCACGCCGGTGCTGCTGGGCGATCTGCGCCAGAAGAACTACGAAGACCTGATCGTCGTCTCCCCTGACGTCGGCGGCGTGGTCCGCGCACGTGCGCTGGCCAAGCAGCTCGGCTGCGATCTGGCCATCATCGACAAGCGCCGCCCCAAGGCGAATGTCTCCGAAGTCATGCATGTCATCGGCGACATCGACGGCCGCAACTGCGTGATCATGGATGACATGATCGACACCGCCGGCACGCTGGTGAAGGCGGCCGAAGTGCTCAAGCAGCGCGGCGCCAAGAGTGTCTATGCCTACTGCACGCACCCGATCTTCTCGGGTCCGGCCATCGAGCGCATCGGCAACGGCAACGCCCTGGACGAGGTCGTGGTGACCAACACCATTCCCCTGAGCGCCGAGGCACAGGCCTGCGGCAAGATCCGCCAACTGTCCGTGGCCCCCCTGATTGCCCAGACGATCCAGCGGATTTCCACCGGCGATTCGGTGCTGAGCCTGTTCTCTGAATAAAATATCGGCCCCTGTGGTCGGAACCCAGCAAACCTCCTTCGGGAGGTTTGCGCGTTCCGGAGTGGTTTCAGGACCACCCCGGGACACCGCAAGAGCAGCCTGGTCCGCATCGGACAGGCGTTCTTTTATCAACGGATGAGGCTGGTCGCGGTCCATCCATCTAGGAGTTAGTTATGCAATTCGTCGCTTTTGAGCGCGCCAAGCAAGGTACGGGTGCGAGCCGCCGTCTGCGCAATTCGGGCAAGGCCCCTGGCATCGTCTACGGCGGTGCTGCCGAAGCCCAACTGATCGAAATCGATCACAACGCCCTGTGGCACGCCCTGAAGAAGGAAGTGTTCCACTCCAGCATCCTGGACATGGAAGTCAACGGCCAGACCTCCAAGGTCGTGCTGCGCGACGTGCAATTCCACCCCTACAAGCAGCTCATCCTGCACGTGGACTTCCAGCGCGTTGACGACAAGACCAAGGTTCACCTGAAGGTGCCGCTGCACTTCGAAGGCATGGAACAGTCCCAGGCCGTCAAGGTCGAGAACTGCACGATCACTCCCCTGGTCCATGAACTGGACGTGGTGTGCATGCCCGCCCAACTGCCCGAGTTCATCACCGTGGACCTGAGCGGCCTGACTTCCAAGTCCACCCTGGGCCTGCAAGGCCTCAAGCTGCCCAACGGCGTGAAGGCCGTGGTGCGCGGTTCCAACAAGAACCCCGCCCTGATCTCCATCAAGCTGCCCGAAGTGGCTCCTGATGCATCGGCAGCTCCCGTGGCAGCCCCGGCCGCTCCGGCCAAGAAGGGCAAGAAGTAATTCTTGGCTTTCCCTTGCGGTGGCCCCGGCTGCCGCAAACCTGCAAAAGGCCCACCTCGCGTGGGCCTTTTGCATGGAGGAGCACCCTCGCCCGCCTGCTGCGGCCGCCATGGAGATAATCGCCCGATGATCAAATTGTTTGTCGGCCTGGGCAACCCCGGGCCGGAGTATGAGGACACCCGCCACAACGCGGGCTTTTGGTGGATTGATGCGCTGGCGCGCGAACTCAAGGTCCAGCTGGTGCCCGAGCGCAGCTACTTCGGCCTCATGGCCCGTGCCAGCGTGCGCGGCGAGAACGTCTGGCTGCTGCAGCCGCAGACCTTCATGAACCTGTCGGGCAAGTCGGTGGGCGCGCTGGCGCGCTTCTTCAAGATCCAGCCCGAGGAGGTCCTCGTGGTCCATGACGAACTGGACTTCGAGCCCGGCCAGGTCAAGCTCAAGCGCGGCGGCAGCCACGGTGGCCACAACGGCCTGCGCGATATCCATGCCCAGCTGGGCTCGGCCGACTACTGGCGGCTGCGCATCGGCATAGGCCATCCGGGCCACAAGGCCGAAGTCGCCAACTGGGTGCTCAAGAAGCCCGCGCCCGACCAGCGCCAGCTGATCGAGGACAGCATCGCCCACTCCCTCAAGGCCTGGCCCGAACTGCAGGCCGGCAACATGGACAAGGCAACCTTGCTGATCCACACCACCAAGCCGCCACGCCCCAAGCCCGCACGCCCGGCCACGGCCGAGAGCGACAAGGGCTGAGCGTTCAGGAAGAAGCGGGAGCCTGGGACTGCAGACGCAGGTACTTCTGCATCAGCGTCTCGCGGTCTTCCACATGGGCGGGATTCACGGGAATGCAGGCCACCGGGCAGATCTGCACGCACTGGGGCTCATCGAAATGGCCCACGCACTCCGTGCACTTGCTGTGCTCGATCTCGTAGTACTCCTCGCCCATGGAGATCGCATCGTTCGGGCACTCGGGCTCGCAGACATCGCAGTTGATGCATTCGTCGGTGATCATCAAAGCCATGGCAGGTCCCTCGCAAGTGCCAGCCACGCTCCGGGCCGGGCGGGCCCATGTGCCCCGAACGGGCCTTGCAGCAAGGTGGCATCAGTCATGCCGCCATTATCCTGTCCGCCACATAAGCATGGAGGCTGCACGGGCAAGCCCGGCGCCCTGAAATCGATGGCCGCGTCCCCGTCCATCGGGGCCCTGCCGCTTCAAAGGCCGCTATGCTGCGCGCATGGGCCGTGCGCAGTACCATTCGGGCCCTTCCAAGAACAACCCACCCACTCCGCCGACGTGACCGCCACCCACCCTGCCGAGGCCGATTGCCCATGAGCATCTTTCTGCTCAAGCGCCTGCTGATGCTGGCAGCCACGCTGCTGGGCGCATCGGCCGTAGTTTTCGGCGTGCTGGAAGTGCTGCCCGGCAATGCCGCCCAGACGCTGATGGGTCCCGATGCCGCGCCCGAGGCGGTGCACGCGCTGGCCGTGCAACTGGGGCTGGACCGGCCGGCCTGGCAGCGCTACCTGCAGTGGCTGCAGGGGCTGCTGCACGGCGACATGGGCCTGAGCTACGCCTACAGCACACCGGTCAGCGAGCTGGTGCTGGAGCGGCTGGCCGTCACCGTGCCGCTGGCCGTGATGGCCATGCTCATCACGACCGTGCTGGCACTGGCCGCCGGCATCTATGCCGCATCGCGCCACAACCGCTGGGGCGACCTGGGCATCATGGGCCTGGCACAGGTCGGCATCGCCATCCCCAATTTCTGGTTTGCCATCCTGCTGATCCTGGTGTTCTCGGTGAAGCTGCAATGGTTTTCCGCCGGCGGCTTTCCCGGCTGGAGCGAGGCCGACGGCGGCGGCCCGCTGCAGGCACTGCAGGCGCTGCTGCTGCCGGCCATCTCGCTGGCCGTGGTGCAGGCGGCCATCCTGGCGCGCATCACGCGCTCGGCCGTGCTGGAGGTACTGCGCGAGGACTTCGTGCGCACGGCCCGCGCCAAGGGACTGTCGCGCCGTGCCGTGCTCTGGGGCCATGTGCTGCGCAACGCCATGATTCCCGTGCTCACGGTCATGGGCCTGCAGTTCGCCCAGTTGCTGGCCGGCACCATCGTGGTGGAGAACGTGTTCTACCTGCCGGGCCTGGGCCGGCTGATCTTCCAGTCCATCGCCAACCGCGACCTGATCGTGGTGCGCAACTGCGTGCTGCTGCTGGCAGCCATGGTGGTGGTCATCAACTTCATCGTGGACGTGCTGTACGCGGCCATCGATCCGCGCATCGAGGCCAGCGACGTATGAGCCAGCCGCACAGCCCTCCTTCGCCCCCGCCCTCCGCCTCGCCAGCGGGCCATCGGCCCACGCGGGCCGTCACCCTGGGCGCGCCCGCCGGAGCGGGCCGGCGCATGCTGCGCCACCGCAGCTTCCTGCTGGGAGCGGTGCTGACCGCGCTGCTGCTGCTCACGGCCCTGCTGTCTTTCTGGTGGACGCCGGGCTCTGCCTACGACATGGACATGGACGCCAAGCTGGCTGCACCGGGCGCCCTGCACTGGCTGGGCACCGACGCCTATGGGCGGGACGTGGCCTCGCTGCTGTTCCTGGGCGCGCGCAGCTCCATCCTGGTCGGCGTGATTGCCGTAGGCATCGGGCTGTCGATGGGCGTGGCGCTGGGCCTGGTCGCGGCAGCCTGCAGGGGCTGGGTGGAAGAGGCCATCATGCGGCTGGCCGATTTCAGCTTTGCCTTTCCCGCGCTGCTGTCGGCCATCATGCTCACGGCCGTGTTCGGCGCGGGCATCGTCAACGCCATCATTGCCATCGGCATCTTCAACATCCCCACCTTCGCGCGCATCACGCGGGCATCGGCCAAGGCCGTGTGGGCGCGCGAGTATGTGCTGGCCGCACGCGCCTGCGGCCATGGCCGCGCCAGCATCACCTGGCGCCATGTGCTGCCCAACATCCTGCCGGTGCTGGTGGTGCAGGCCACCATCCAGTTCGCGCTGGCCATTCTGGCCGAGGCCGCCCTGTCCTATCTGGGCCTGGGCACGCAGCCGCCCCAGGCCTCCTGGGGCCGCATGCTCAGCGAGGCGCAGACCCTCATGTTCCAGGCACCGCTGCTGGCCGTGTGGCCGGGCCTGGCCATTGCGCTGTCGGTGCTCGGGCTCAACCTGCTGGGCGACGGGCTGCGCGATCTGCTCGACCCGCGCCTGTCGCGCCAGCGCTGAGGAAGGCACGCGCCCATGCCCCTGCTCGAAGTCTCCGGCCTCACCATCACCTTGCAGACCCCGCGCGGCCGCGCGCGCGCCGTGCAGAACCTGGAGTTCATCCTGGAGCGCGGCGCCACGCTGGGCCTGATCGGCGAGTCGGGCTGCGGCAAGTCGCTGACCGCCCTGGCGCTGATGGGCCTGCTGCCCGAGCATGCGCAGGTGGACGGCAGCATCCAGCTCAACGGCAAGGAGCTGCTGGACATGGACGAGAACGCGCTGTGCCGCCTGCGCGGCAACCGCATGGCCATGGTGTTCCAGGAGCCGATGACGGCGTTGAACCCCGTGCACGGCATCGGCCGCCAGGTGGCCGAGCCGCTGCGCCATCACCTGCGCCTGGGCCGCCAGGCCGCGCGCGCGCATGCGGTGGCGCTGCTGGAGCGCGTGGGCATTGCCCGTGCGGCCCAGCGCTATGACGACTATCCGCACCAGTTCTCGGGCGGCCAGCGCCAGCGCATCACCATCGCCATGGCCCTGGCCTGCGGGCCTGACCTGCTGATTGCCGACGAACCCACGACGGCGCTGGACGTGACCGTTCAGCAGCAAATCCTGGACCTGCTGCAGGAACTGGTGGCCGAGCATTCCATGGCCCTGCTGCTGATCTCGCACGACCTGGGCGTGATCGCGCAGAACGTGGAGCAGTTGCTGGTCATGTACGGCGGCAGCGTGGTCGAAAGCGGCATGACCGAGGCCATCTTCGCGCGCCGCGCCCATCCCTATACGCGCGGCCTGTTCGCGGCCAGGCCCCAGCTGGACCTGTCCGCCCCCGGCAGCCTGCCGCCGGCCCGGCTGCCCACCATTGCCGGCACCGTGCCCGAGCTGGTGGACCTGCCGGCCGGCTGCGCCTTCGCGGGCCGCTGCAGCTTCACCGAGCCGGCCTGCCACAGCGAGCGCCCGCGCCCCGTGGTACTGGAGCGCCCGCAGCGGCCCACGCCCGCATCCCTGCAGGCCTGGGCACAGCCGCATGTGGTGCGCTGCCTGCGCCCCGAGGCCATTGCACAGGACCTGCCTGCACAGGAATGCGCATGACAGAGCACCCCCTCCAGGCGCCACCGGTCCAGACGCCACCGGCCTCCGATGCACCCCTGCTGCAAGTGACAGGCCTGGCCCGCAGCTACCAGTTGCCGCGCCGGTCGCTGTGGCGCGCGCCGGAGCAGGTGCATGCGCTGCGCGGCGTGGATTTCACGCTGACGGCGGGGCGCAGCCTGGGCGTGGTGGGCGAGTCGGGTTCGGGCAAGTCCACGCTGGCACGCCTGGTCATGGCGCTGGACACGCCCAGCGCCGGCAGCGTGCGGCTGCTGGGCCAGGATCTGCACCAGTTGGGCCGCCAGGCACTGCGGACGGCACGCCGCGACTTCCAGATGGTGTTCCAGGACCCCTACGGCTCGCTGGACCCGCGCATGACGGTGGAGCACATCGTCTGCGAACCCCTGCTCGCACAGCCTGCGTCGCCCAAACGCACCGCCCGGCGCGACCTGGCCCGCGCCACGCTGGAACAGGTCGGCCTGCGCGCGCAGGATCTGGACAAGTACCCGCACGAGTTCTCGGGCGGCCAGCGCCAGCGCATCGCCATTGCGCGGGCATTGATCACACGGCCCCGCCTCATCGTGGCCGATGAGCCCGTGAGCGCGCTGGACGTCTCGGTGCAGGCCCAGGTGCTGAACCTGCTGCACGATCTGCAGCAGCAGCTGGGCCTGTCCTATCTGTTCATCAGCCACGACCTGGCCGTGGTCCAGCACCTGTGCGACGACGCCATCGTGCTCAGCGAGGGCCGCATCGTCGAGCGCGGAGCGCCGCAGCAGCTGTTCCACGCCCCGCAGCACCCGTATACGCAGGCCCTGGTCCGGGCCGTGCCGCGCATCGCCCTGCAGCACCGGGCCTGAAAGCTGACGGCCGCCCGCGCGGACCAGGCCCCCAGGGCCACGCACCCGTGCGCCGTGGTGTAAAAACACTGCTGCAGGCCGCAGACAGCGGCCCGAGAACCATCTGCAAGAATTTCCGGAGACCTGTTCATGTTCAACCGCCGTTCCCTGCTGGCCAGCTCCGCTGCTGCCGGCCTGCCCCTGCTGATGCCCTGGCCTGCGCTGGCCCAGAGCCGCAAGGACAGCATCACGCTGGCGATGACGCTGGAGCCCCCGGGGCTGGACCCCACGGCCGGCGCCGCATCGTCCATCGGCGAGATCGTGCTCTACAACCTGTTCGAGACGCTGACCAAGATCAACCCGGACGGCAGCGTCTCGCCGCTGCTGGCCGAGAGCTGGGAGGTCTCGCCCGACCTCAAGACCTACACCTTCCGCCTGCGCAAGGGCGTGAGTTTTCAGAACGGCGAGCCCTGCAACGCCCACAGCGTGAAGTATTCCTTCGACCGGGCGGGCGACGACAAGAGCACCAACAAGGACAAGCGGACCTTCGCCTCCCTGTCCACGCGCGTGGTGGACGACCACACCGTGGTCGTGATCAACAAGGACATCGATCCCGACTTCCTCTTCGTGCTCGGCCAGGCGACTTCCATCATCGTCGAGCCCAAGAGCGCGGCCACCAACGCCACGCGCCCCGTGGGCACGGGCCCCTACCAGTTGGGCAACTGGAGCAAGGGCGCCTCGGTCACGCTCACGGCCTGGCCGCAGCACCGCATGGCCTCCGGCCTGCGCATTCGCCGCGCCAGCTTTCGCTTCATCTCCGACCCTGCGGCCCAGGTCGCTGCGCTGCTGGCTGGCGACGTCGATGCCTTCCCGCGCGTTACGCCGCGCAGCGTGGCCCAGTTCAAGGCCAACGGGCGCTTCCAGGTCGTGGTCAGCGGCTCGCGTGCCAAGACCATCCTGGCCATGAACAACGCACGCAAGCCCCTGGGCGACGCGCGCGTGCGCCGCGCCATCGCCGCGGCCATCGACCGCAAGGCCGTGATCGACGGCGCGGGCGACGGCTACGGCCTGCCCATCGGCAGCTACTACGTGCCCACGGCCTTCGGCTACGTGGACACCACGGGCATCAACCCCTTCGACGTGGAAAAGGCCAAGGCGCTGCTGGCCGAGGCCGGCGTCAAGACCCCGCTGGAGCTGACCATGACCCTGCCGCCCACGCCCTACGCGCGCCAGGGCGGCGAGGTGATTGCCGCGCAGCTGGCCAAGATCGGCATCCGCGCCAAGCTGCAGAACGTCGAATGGGCGCAGTGGCTGTCGGGCACCTACACCCTCAAGAACTACGACCTGACGCTGATCTCCCATGTCGAGCCCTTCGACCTGGGCAACTTCGCCAAGCCCGATTACTACTGGGGCTACCAGTCGTCCCAGTTCAACGAGCTGTACGACAAGATCAAGAACGCCTCGCGCCCCGCCGACCGCTCGCGCCTGCTGGGCGATGCCCAGCGCCTGCTGGCCCAGGATTGCGTGCACGCATTCCTCTACACGCCGCAATGGGTCACCGTGGCCAACAAGAACCTGCGCGGACTGTGGAAGGACATGCCCATCTTCGTCAACGATCTCTCGGCACTGTCCTGGGCCACCTGAACCGCGCACCGGCTGAGCCACAGGCGACAGGCGCGCCGGTGGCCCCGGTCCACACTGCGGCAGATCTGCCGCTGAAACCGCCACCCTCGAGGAAGCCGCGATGACTGGAACGACACAGGCCCTGCACGACCTACCCGCCCATGCGCTGCTGCGCGCCTACCGGGAGCGCAGCCTCTCGCCCGTCGAGGTCATGCACGAGCTGCTGGCCCATGTGCAGCGCTGGGAGCCGGCCCTGGGCGCCACCTACCTGCTGCGCCCCGAGGCCGCACTGGCCCAGGCACGCGCCAGCGAGGCCCGCTGGCTGCGCGGCGAGCCGGCAGGCCTGCTCGACGGCGTCCCCGCCACGGTCAAGGACAACATCGCCACGCGCGGCGACCCCACCCCCGTGGGCACGGCCGCCACGCCCCAGGTCGCCGCCCCGCTGGACGCACCGCCCGCCGCGCGGCTGCGCGAAGCGGGCGCCATCCTCTTCGCCAAGACCACCATGCCCGACTACGGCATGCTGTCCTCGGGCCTGTCCTCGCTGCACGGCAACACCTTCAACCCCTGGGATCCGGACAAGACGCCGGGCGGCTCCAGCGCAGGCGCGGGCGCCGCTGCGGCGGCCGGCTACGGGCCGCTGCATGTGGGCACGGACATTGGCGGCTCCATCCGCCTGCCCGCAGGCTGGTGCGGCATCTTCGGACTCAAGCCCAGCCTGGGCCGCGTGCCCATCGACCCGCCCTACACCGGCCGCTGCGCCGGCCCCATGACGCGCAGCGTGGCCGATGCCGCGCTGATGATGCAGGCGCTGTCGCTGCCCGATGCGCGCGACAGCATGGGCCTGCCGCACCAGGACATTGCCTGGAGCGGCTTCGACATGGACCCCGCCCAGGTGCGCGGCCTGCGCATAGGCCTGCTGCTGGATGCCGGCTGCGGCCTGCCCCTGCAGCCGCGCGTGCGTGCCGTGGTGGAGCAGGCTGCGGCCTGGCTGGAATCGGCCGGAGCCCATATCGAGATCATCCAGCCCTGGCTCACCCGCGACATGCTCGACGGCCTCGACCATTTCTGGCGCATGCGCTCGCATGTGGAAATGCAGTCGCTGCCGGACGCCCAGCGCCGCGTGGTCCTGCCCTTCATCCGCGACTGGGCCGACAGTGCCGGGTCCATCACCGCCACCCAGCTGTTCGTGGCAAGCCAGCAGTCGCACCTGCTGCGCGTGGCCACGGTGCGGGCCACGGCGGCCTTCGACTATGTGCTGTCCCCCGTGGCGCCCATCACGGCCTTCCCGGCCCACCTGCCCAGCCCCACCAACGACCCGCTGCGACCGCTGGAGCACATTGCCTTCACCGTGCCCTACAACATGTCCGAGCAGCCCGCCGCGTCCGTGCCCTGCGGGCATGACGGGCAGTTGCCCATCGGCGTGCAGATTGCGGGCCGGCGCTTTGACGACCTGGGCGTGCTGCGGCTCAGCCGTGTGCTGGAGCAGCTGCGGCCGCCGCAGCCTGCCTGGCCACAGCCCCTGCCGCCGGGCCGGGGCACTGGCGACAGCGAAGACGGGGCACAGGCGCGGGCACGCGCAGTGCCTGCTACTCCAGCCTGATTCCCGCATCCTTGACGATGCGCGCCCAGCGCGGCAGGTCGCGCGCCATGGCCGCTGACAGCTCCTCGGGCGTGCCGCCCACCGGGCGCAGCCCCATGGCCGCCAGGCGCCCGCTGAGTTCGGGCGAGGCCACGATGCGCCGCACCTCGGCCGAGAGCTTGTCCACGATGGGCCGGGGCGTTCCCGCCGCCACGAAGGTGGCGAACCAGCCGTTGGCCTCGAAGCCCGCCAGCCCCAGCTCGGCAAAGGTGGGCACCTCGGGCAGCGCCGGATGGCGCTGCATGCCGGTGATGGCCAGGATGCGGATCTTGTCGGACTTCAGGTGCGCATTGGCCGAAGACACGTCGATGAAAGCCGACGACAGCTGCCCGCCCAGCACATCGTTGACCAGCGGCGCCGCGCCCTTGTAGGGAATCAGCGCCAGATCCAGCCCGGCCCGGGCACGCAGCAGCTCGCCATGCATGTGCGAGGAGGTGCCGTTGCCGTAGTTGCCGTTGCTGTACTTGCCCGGATGGGCCTTGACCAGGGCGATGAACTCCTGCAGCGTCGTGGCCGGCACGTCGCGCGGCACCACGAACAGGTCCGAGGACAAGGCCACCTGCGATACGGGGGCAAAGTCCTTGAGCACGTCATAAGGCATCCTGGCGTACAGCGCAGGCGCCTGGATCATGGCCGTGATCCCCAGCAGCAGCGTATAGCCGTCTGGCGCCGACTTGGCCACCACATCGCCGCCGATGATGCCGCTGGAGCCCGGCCGGTTCTCCACCACCACGGGCTGGCCCCAGGCCTGGCTCAGTTGCTGGGCAATGATGCGGCCGATGATGTCCGTGCCGCCACCCGCCGGATAGGGAATCACCATGCGCAGCGGCTTGGACGGATAGGCACCGCCTGCCGGCTGTGCAAAGGCGATCGGCGATGCCGTTCCCAGGGCGGCACCCAGTGAGGCGCTGGCGGCGCATGCCAGCGCTGCCCGCAGGCAGCCGCGTCGGCTCGATTCCATGGCTTGTCTCCTTGTCCTTCGGTGCTCCGCCCTCGTTGGCGGGACGGTGTGCCCTGCCGCAGTGGCAGGGTCCATGGACAGTGTGGCCACCGGGCCTTCAGCCACCAATCGCCGATCGTCTCAAAATGATTGGCAAAAAAGATCAGCGGCCGCGATGCTGGGCCTGCCGGTAGGCGCCCGGCGGCAGGCCGGTCCAGCCCTTGAAGGCGCGGTGAAAGGTGCTGGCCTCCGCAAACCCCACGCGGGCCGCGATGTCGGCCAGGGTCAGATCCGGGCGGTTCAGCAGTTCGATGGCGGCGTCGCGGCGCAGATCGTCCTTGAGGGATTGGAAGCCCAGGCCTTCGTCGCGCAGGCGGCGGCGCAGCGTCTGCGGTGTCATGGACAGCGCGGCGCCCACCTGCTCCAGCGAAGGCAGCTCCCCCGCCAGGTCTCGGCGCAGCAGGCGGCGGATGCGCTCGCCCAGGCGCGTGCGGTCGCGGTAGCGGATCACCAGGCCCATGGCCGCCTGGTCCAGGAATTCGGCCAGGCTCTCCGGGGTCTGCACCACGGGCAGCTCCAGCCAGCGCGCATCGAACTCCAGCCCCGTGAAGTCGCGGTCCCGCTGCAGCGGCGCCAGGAACAGGCGCTGCGCCTCCGTGCCATACGGCATGCTGGCTCCGACCGGCGCGCATACGCCCGTCAGCTCAATCCTGCGCGACACCAGCCAGGACATGACGCCATAGCCCAGAAAGCAAAAGGAACGCTCGGCATAGGCCAGCGGCGCATCACGCTCGCGCAGCGACACCATGGCGATGCGGGCCACGCCATCCACCACCTGCAGCCGGGGAGCGAAGTCGCGCAGCACCAGGCGGTAGAAACGCAGCCCGGCCTGCAATGCCTCGCCCAGCGTGCGGCAAGGCAGCATGCTGCGGCAGGCCTGGGCAAAACTGCCCACGGGCAGCGGATGGCGGCACAGGCCCCACAGCTCGTCGCGGCAGACACGGCGCAGCACGCGGATCAGCGCCGCGTACTGCGCCTGGGTCACGCGCGACAGCGGCGCGTCCAGCAGGGCCGGCGCAATGCCGGCGCGGCGCAGGATGGCTGGCACATCCATGCCATTGCGCTGCACGCCCTGCACGATCTGCAGGACCTGGGCAATGGCAATGGTGTGGGCCGTGGTCTGTGGCATGGGCTTGGTGGAGACGGCGTCAGATGGGCAGGTCAAGGCCTGCCCGCCATTGTCTCCATCAATGGCCCAGATATCGATCCAGGAATCCGAGCACCCGCTGCTCGTAGGGCTTGGGCGCGTAGTCGTACAGGTCCACATGCGCGGCGCCTTCCACCATCCACAGCGCCTTGGGTTCACGCGCCGCATTGAACAGCTCGCGCGTTTCTGCGGGCGTGGTGTGCCGGTCCTGCAGGCCGGCAGCGATCAGCACGGGAGCACCCAGCGCCTTCACATGGTCGATGGGACGCAGTTGCGCCAGCTCCAGATGCAGGCGCAGCGGCAGCTGCCACGCCAGCAAGGGCGTGACCACGTCCGCCAGCCAGCCGATGTGCGCGCGCACGCGGTTGTCTATGGCCTGCCGTATGTCGGGGAACACGGACTCCAGCACCACCGCATCCGGCCCCGGCGCCACATGGGACAAAAGCAGGGCCGCGCCGCCCAGCGATGTGCCGATCACCGCCACCTTCTCGCCCGGCAGCTGTTGCCGCACATAGGCCATGGCGGCACGCACGCCTGCGCCTTCGACCATGCCGAAGCTGATGCGCTCGCCACTGCTTTCGCCGTGCGCGGGCAGGTCGATCAGGCAGACGGAGTATCCCTGCCGATGGAGCATGCGCGCACGCGCCAGCATGGCCAGCCGGTCTGCGTACACGCCGTGCAGCAGCAGCACGGCACCATGGCCCGGCTGCCCCTTGGCAAACCAGCCCCGGACCTGCCCGCCCTCGTCGGTGGGCAACTGCAGCGTCTGGACCGGCCAGTCCGCGGGCGGCGCGCCGACAGGCTGGTGGTCCGGCTGGCTCAACAGGCTGCCCACCAGCCAGGCCGCCGCCATCAGCAGGGCCAGTCCGGACAATCCCGCCATCAGCAAGGCGGCAGGCCATGAAAGATTGCGCAATCGGGAAAGCATGGCGTGGACTGTGCCACGGCCCGGCCCTTGCGCCGTGGCCCGCAGCGAAAAGCAGAGTATTCCTAACGCTGCACCAGGGCCAGCCGCACGGCCATGCCCAGAAAGACCAGCCCGGCCACGCGGTTGAGCCAGTTCTGGGCGCGCACGGAGCGCTGAAGCAGCACGCCGAACCAGCCCGAACAGCAGGCGATGGCGCCGAACACCAGCAGCGCCGCCAGCATGAACACGCAGCCCAGCACCATCACCTGGGTGGCCACGCTGCCGCGTGCGGGGTCCGCGAACTGCGGCAGAAAGGCCAGGAAGAAGATCAGCACCTTGGGATTGGTGAGGTTCATCACCACGCCACGCCCCACCCAGCGCAGCGCCCGTGCGGGGGTCAGCGGGTCGGCTGCGCCGGCCAGCGGCATCTCGCCCGGCCGGGCCACGGCGCGCAGCGCGCCCCAGGCCAGCCAGGCCAGATAGGCCGCGCCGCACAGCTTGATGGCGGTGAACAGCAGGGGCGATGCAGCCACCAGCGCCGCCAGGCCCAACGCAACCGCCGCCGTATGCACCACCAGCCCCAGGCACAGGCCCAGCACCACGCACAGGCCCACGCGCCAGCCACGCTGGGCCGATTGCATGAGCACGAACAGGTTGTCAGGCCCCGGGCTCAGGCCCAGCAGCACGGCCACGCCGAAAAAGGCCAGCAGGGTTTCAAAGGTCGGCATCGCTTCTCTCTTTTCGATTCATCGCATGTTCCAGCGCGGCTTGGGTCAGGCTTGCGCCGTGACGATCCAGCCTTCCAGCGGATCCAGGTCGTGCGGCAGCCCGTAGAGCGCATCGCCCTGCGCATGGCGTGCTGCCGCCCAGGCGGCCTGCAGCATGCAGATCACGGCGTCCAGCCGGTCTCCGCTGCCGTCCGCCAGCAACTGGTTGCGGGTTTCTTCGGCGTCGATACGCAGGCGCAGCGCCAGCGGGTTGTCGCCGCTCTCCAGCGCCGCCAGCAATTGCACACGCGCCTGATGGCGTTCGGACGTTTGCCGCGCGGGTTCGTCGCTTTTGTAGCTGAGGCGGCCCATCACGGCACGCGCCAGCATGCCCGGGTAGGCTTCCAGCGCCACGCGGCGCACATCGCCTTCGCCGGGCGGCTGCAGGCCCGGCAGATGCACGCCGGCCGCGCGCAGCAAGGGCAGCCCGGCATGCAGCATGTAGGCTACGGGCGGATTGACCCACTTCATGGAAGGGCTGGCACCGGCAGGCCAGTCCGTGGCGCGGTGCGCGAACTTGCCGCCTGCGGGCCGCGCCGCGCAAAAGGCCTTGAACTGGTCGCGTATGGCCTGGCGCGTGAGGCCGGCGTAGTGATCCATGCAGGCCGCCCAGTCCGTGGGCCAGCCCAGTTGCTCCACCAGTTCGCGCGGCAGGCCAAAAGGCAGGTCGAATCCGCCCACCCAGGCCGACTGCGCCGACTGCGCCGAATCGGCGGGCCGGGCCAGCCAGGCGGCCCATGCGTCCAGCGAGGCGAACTCCAGCAAATCCTGCAGGATCACCGTGTCGCCAGCCAGCAGGTGGCCCAGGGCCATGGTGATGGGCTTGCGCGCCGTAGGCCGGCTGCTGAAATCGCAGCCCAGCACCCGTATTGCCGCCATGGCGCTCAGCCCAGGCCCAGCGCCGTCACGCCGACAGCAATGCACACCGCGCCCGCAATGCGCGCCAGGCGGTCTCCTTCGCGCAGCATGTGGCCGCCGATCAGCGCCGCGAACAGCATGGAGACTTCGCGCGCAGGCGCCACGTGCGACATGGGCGCATCCTGCATGGCGTAGAGCACCAGCACATAGGCGATGGGGCTGATCAGCGCCACCAGGGCCGCGAAACGCCACTGCGTGCGCCACAGGCTGCGCGCAGTGGGCAGGTCGCGCAGCACCACGGGAGCGAGCAGGAATACGCGCACGAAGTTGCCCATGTAGTCGATGAGGATGGGCGACATCAGCAGCATCTTCACGCCGTAGCCGTCCACCACGGTGTAGCTGGCGATGAAGGCGCCCGTCAGCAGGCCGTACCACAGGCCCAGCCGCAGCCGCTCGCGCGCTTCGGGGTCATGGCGCGCGCGCAGCAGGCCGGGGCCGCCCGCGATCAGGAACACGCCAACCACCACGCCGGCAATGCCCAGCACACCCAGCGAGGAAATCTGCTCCCCCAGGAAGACCACCGCCACCATGGACGACAGCAGCGGCCCCGAGCCGCGCGCCAGCGGATAGACCACGGTGAGGTCCGCGCTGCGGTAGCCGCGCAGCAAGGTGACGTAGTAGGCCACGTGCAGCAGGCCGCTGGCCAGCACCACCAGCCATTCGTTGCGGCCCCATGTGGGCACCACATCGCGCCCCACCCACCAGCCCAGCGGTGCCCAGATCACCATCATGATGACCGAGGTGAAGAAGGCGAAGCGCGAGTCGCCGCCCGCCTTCTTGGCCACGATGTTCCAGCCGGCATGGATGAGGCCGGCAATGATGATCAGGGCAAAGGCTTGCAGCGACATGGGCAGGTCCGGGGAAAGCGGGGCTCGGGCTTGGCGCGGGAAAGAAAAAAGGCCGCGCACTGCGCAGCCTGGGGTCTTGTCTGAGGCGTCCGGGGACGCCACCCCGGGGAGTTACCTGCGGCTGGACACCAGCGAGAGGAACTCGCGGCGCAGTTCAGGATTGGTGAGGAAGGCGCCGCGCATGACGGAGTTCAGCATCTTGCTGTCCATCTCGCGCACGCCGCGCCAGGACATGCAGAAGTGCGAAGCCTCCATGACCACGGCCAGGCCGTCGGGGCGGGTCTTGTCGAGGATCAGGTCGGCCAGCTGGATGATGGCCTCTTCCTGGATCTGGGGGCGGCCCATGATCCAGTCCACCAGCCGCGCGTACTTGGACAGGCCGATGACATTGGTGTTCTTGTTGGGCAGCACGCCGATCCAGATCTTGCCGATCACCGGGCACAGATGGTGGCTGCAGGCGCTGCGCACCGTGATCGGGCCGACGATCATCAGCTCGTTGAGGTGCTCGGCGTTGGGGAACTCGGTGATGGCGGGCTGCGCCACATAGCGGCCGCGGAACACCTCGTTGACATACATCTTGGCCACGCGGCGCGCCGTGGCGCGCGTGTTGTGGTCGTGCGTGGTGTCGATGACCATGCTGTCGAGCACGCCCTGCATCTTGTCCTGGACTTCGTCGAGCAGCAGCTCGAGTTCACCGGGCTCGATGAATTCGGAGATGTTGTCGTTCGCATGAAAGCGCTTTTGCGCCTGCTTCAACCGTTCGCGGATCTTGACCGAGACGGGGGTGCCCTCGGCCTGGCTGTCTTGTTTCATGTCGACGAGTTCTCTGAACATGGCTGGCATGGTAACAGCGAAACCCGCGGCATGGCACGCAAGGGATTTTCCACCCAAACGCAGGTTCTGCCCGCGCTGAAAGCTATCATTTTAATAGCAAAAGAATGGCTTGTGTGACAGAACCCGGGGCTAGAGGCGGAATTCGGCAATCAGCGGCAGATGGTCGGACATGCGCCACCAGATGCGTCCCTTGGGCACATGCAGGCCCAGCGGGGTGAGGCCGCGCACGTAGACGTGGTCCAGCTGGGCCAGCGGCAGGCGCGAGGGATAGGTGGGCACGCTGGGCAATTCGTCGTATTCGTACAGGCCGAAACCGCCGAGCATGCGCTTGATCTGGCCACCCCAGTCGTTGAAGTCGCCAGCCACCACCACGGGCGCGCCGGGCGGCACCTCGCGCTCGATGAAGCGCTTGAGCTGTGAGACCTGGCGCACGCGGCTGCCGGGGATCAGGCCCAGGTGCACCACGATGGTGTGCACGCGCCGGTTCTGCACTTCCACCTCCACATGCAGCAGGCCCCGCTGCTCGAAGCGGTGGTCGGAGATGTCCTCGTGCTGGTGGCCCACCACGGGCCAGCGAGTGAGCAGCGCGTTGCCATGCTCGCCATGGCGCGTGTAGGCATTGGTGCGGTAGACGGCCTCGTAGCCCAGGGGAGCCAGGTACTCCGCCTGCGAGACCTGGGGCCAGCGCTCGAAGTACGCGGCCTCCTTGTGGTTCATCTTGCGCACTTCCTGCAGGCAGACGATGTCGGCATCGAGCTGCTCCACAGCATGTCCCAGGTTGTGGATCTCCAGGCGGCGCACGGGACCCATGCCTTGCACGCCCTTGTGGATGTTGTAGGTCGCGACGCGCAGTATGGACGGGCCGGGGTCCACCTCGTGGGAGGATTTCACGTTGTCAGTCATAGGCGGTCAGGAACACAGGGATCGGGATCAGTCCAGCTCCAGTGAAGCGAATCGCGGCAGCATCAGGATGGCTTCCGCATTGGACGGGGAGTAGCAGCGCTCGGCAGCGCCATGCCAATGATGCCAAGCAGATGCGGTATGTTCCCTCGGATTCAAGAACACAGGGGTGTAGGACGGAATCCGCAGGCCGAAAACCCTCTCGCGGTTGTGCCATACACCAGGCGCATAGCGGTGCTGCCAGGCCGGGTAGATGGTGTAGATGTTCTCCAGCGCCCAGTCCTGCAGCAGGCAGCCGGGCGCCTCGGGATCGATGCCGGTTTCTTCCCGCACCTCGCGCACTGCGGTCTCGCGCCAGGACTCGCCTTCATGGTCCTTGCTGCCCGTCACCGACTGCCAGAACTCCCCGCCCTCAGGCGCCGGTGCCGTGCGGCGCATCAGCAGCACCTGCCCGTCATCGCGGTAGATGACGACCAGCACCGATTCAGGGATCTTGTAGCCTGGCATGGCAGGCATCAGCCCTTGCCCTGGACCGCTTTGGTCGCCACGGGCGGTGGCAGCTCCTTGGCCTGCAGCGCGCGCACCTGATGCACGAGCTGGTTGTGCGCATCCAGAAAGGCGGCGGCGATGACCTTGCCCTCGTTGGTATTGCTCCAGCCCGCGCCTGCGGCGCCCAGGCGGCCCAGCACCATGCCGCCCACGCCCAGATCGGTGGTGCGGGCGGCACCCGTGGCAGCGGCCACCTGCTCGGTGGTTTCGTTGTCCGACAGCAGCAGCGCGGTTTGCGCCTCCTTGAACTTGACCTGCTCGACCATGCCGGCCAGCCCCGCGATGTCCCGCAGCACCGGAATCATGGCAACCACGCCGGCCAGGCCCCGGCCCGCGTCCTGCTCGCTGAAGGTCAGGCTGGGCGTCAGCGTGTATTGCGCCTCATAGCCACGGCCCTTGCGCACCGTGGAGTTCTCGCGCAGCACGCCGGCGTTCTTCAGGTCCTGCTCCTGCACCGTGCCGCGCAGGCCCGCGCCCCTGTCCACCACACGAAAGCAGCCGCTTTGCTGGGCCAGCAGCTTGATCAGCGGCACGGGCGAGGCGGGCAGCTGGTAGCCCGACCCCATGACGTAGCCGTTGGGATTCTCGGCCAGGGCGAGCGTGGCCACGGGCGCGTCGCAGCGCACGAGTTCGCGCGAGCCATTGTTCGCGCCCAGGGGCCCGGCGGAGCCTGTGATCTCCGAGCCGCCCTGCCCCAGCTCGGTCTTCTTTTCCCCGCAGCCGGACAGGCCCAGCCCTGCCAGCACAGCCAGCGCCACCGATGCAATGCCTTGAAAACGCATGAAAGCTCTCCGCAAAAAGAAAAACGGCAGAAGCTTTGCCAGCTTCTGCCGTCCGTATCAAGCCGCCAGGCCCGGTCCTCAGCCCTGGGTGGCCGCCAGCGGGTTGCGCAGGCGGATGTGCAGCTCGCGCAGCTGCTTTTCGTCCACGGGCGAAGGTGCCTGCGTCAGCAGGTCCTGGGCACGCTGGGTCTTGGGGAAGGCGATCACGTCACGAATGGAGTCGGCACCCGTCATCAGCGTGATCAGGCGGTCCAGGCCGAAGGCCAGGCCACCGTGCGGGGGCGCGCCGTATTGCAGCGCGTCCAGCAGGTAGCCGAACTTGGCGCGAGCGTCTTCGGGCGAGATCTTGAGCGCGTCAAACACCTTGCTCTGCACGTCGGCGCGGTGGATACGCACCGAGCCGCCACCCAGCTCCCAGCCGTTCAGGACCATGTCGTAGGCCTTGGCCAGGCAGTTGGCCGGGTCGGTGACCATGAGCTCCTCGTGGCCGTCCTTGGGCGAGGTGAAGGGATGGTGCACGGCCGCCCAGCGGTCGTTTTCCTCGTCGTGCTCGAACATGGGGAAGTCCACCACCCACAGCGGCGCCCAGCGGTTCTCGAACAGGCCGTTGGCCTTGCCGAATTCGCTGTGACCCACCTTCAGGCGCAGCGCGCCGATGGAGTCGTTGACGATCTTTTCCTTGTCGGCGCCGAAGAAGATGAGGTCGCCGTCCTGTGCGCCCGTGCGCTTGAGGATCTCGGCAATGGCCGCGTCATGCAGGTTCTTGACGATGGGAGACTGCAGGCCATCGCGGCCCTTGGCCACTTCGTTGACCTTGATCCAGGCCAGGCCCTTGGCGCCGTAGATCTTGACGAATTCGGTGTACTGGTCGATCTCGCCGCGCGAGATCTGCGAGCCGCCGGGCACGCGCAGCGCGACCACGCGGCCGCCCTTGGTCGTGGCGGGGGTGGAGAACACCTTGAAGTCCACGTCCTTCATGACTTCGGTCAGTTCGGTGAACTCGAGCTTGACGCGCAGGTCAGGCTTGTCCGAGCCGAAGCGGAAGGCCGCATCCTGGTACGTCATCATCGGGAACTCGCCCAGATCCACGTTCAGCTGGGTCTTGAAGACCTCGGTGATCATGCGCTGGAAGATGGCGCGGATTTCCTCTTCGTCCAGGAACGAGGTCTCGCAGTCGATCTGTGTGAACTCGGGCTGGCGGTCGGCGCGCAGGTCTTCGTCGCGGAAGCACTTGGTGATCTGGTAGTAGCGGTCGTAGCCGGCCACCATCAGCATCTGCTTGTACAGCTGGGGCGACTGCGGCAGGGCGAAGAACTCGCCGTCATGCACGCGGCTGGGCACCAGGTAGTCGCGCGCGCCTTCGGGCGTGCTCTTGCCCAGCATGGGCGTTTCGATGTCGATGAAGCCTTCCTTGTCCAGGAAGTTGCGCACCTGGATGGCCGTGCGGTAGCGCAGCATCATGTTGCGCTGCATGTAGGGGCGGCGCAGGTCCAGCACGCGGTTGGTCAGGCGCACGGTCTCGGACAGGTTCTCGTCGTCCAGCTGGAACGGGGGCGTGACCGAGGCGTTGAGCACGTTCAGCTCGTGGCACAGCACTTCGATCTGGCCGCTCTTGAGCTTGTCGTTGGTCGTGCCTTCGGGACGTGCGCGCACCAGGCCCTTGACCTGCACGCAGAACTCGTTGCGCAGGCCTTCGGCAGTCTTGAACATCTCGGCACGGTCGGGGTCACAGACCACCTGCACATAGCCTTCGCGGTCGCGCAGGTCGATGAAGATCACGCCGCCATGGTCGCGGCGACGGTTCACCCAGCCGCACAGGGTAACGGTTTCGCCCATCAGGGCTTCGGTCACTAGACCGCAGTAATGGGAGCGCATGGCCATGATGAAAAGCTTCCTGCGCCCGGGATGGGCGCGACAGTTTGTTATTTGGATTCCGCGGGCAGTGTGAGATCCGGAGGAGTCACCACGCCCATCGAAACAATGTACTTGAGCGCGGCATCCACGCTCATTTCCAGCTCGATGCAATCGCTCTTGCGAACGATGACGAAATAGCCGCCCGTCGGGTTCGGCGTTGTCGGCACGAAGACGCTCAGGTATTCGTCACGCAGATAGGCGGCGACCTCTCCGCTGGGCGAGCCGGTGACGAAGGCCACGGTCCAGACGCCTTCGCGCGGCCACTGCACCAGCACGGCGGTGCGAAACGCATTGCCACTGTCCGAGAAGACGGTGTCGGACACCTGCTTGACGCTGGAATAGATGGAGCGCACCACGGGAATGCGGCTGACCACCGCATCGCCCCAGGAGACAAGCTTGCGGCCGAT
The DNA here is from genome assembly GCF_016428765.1 of Delftia sp. ASV31. Taxonomy (NCBI): domain Bacteria; kingdom Pseudomonadati; phylum Pseudomonadota; class Betaproteobacteria; order Burkholderiales; family Comamonadaceae; genus Delftia; species Delftia sp. ASV31. Next base: position 60,421 of record NZ_JAELTK010000012.1, on the reverse strand, counting down.
GAAGTTGCTGGCCGCAGCACCAACCACCAGCAGGATCAGCAGCGTGAGCACCACGCCGAAGCCGGGAATGTGGAAACCCAGCAGCCGGTCCGGATGCCAGGCCTCGGGCAGGATGGCCAGCGTCTGGTCCAGCGTGCCGATGATCCAGTTGAGCACGCCCAGCGTGATCACCAGAGGAACAATCACCAGCAGGCCGGCGAACAGCCATTTGCGCAGAGCGGACATGAGAAATGCAAGCCTTGATTAATGGCCCGTGGAGGGTGCGGGAGCAGATGCGGGGGCCGCAGCAGGCGCAGTTGCCGCAGGTGCGGCAGATGTATCCGAGGCCTGGGTGTCTGCCGCTGGAGCCGGCGTGGCGGCGCTCTTGCTGCCGCTGTTCTTGAAGTCGGTCGCGTACCAGCCCGAGCCCTTGAGCTGGAAGCCGGCAGCCGTCAGCTGCTTGGAAAAGGCCTCGGCACCACAGGCCGGGCAGGTCGTCAGCGGAGCATCCGAGATTTTCCGCAGCACGTCCTTGGCATGACCGCAGGAGCCACACTTGTATGCATAAATAGGCATGGCGCTAATGCTTATACGAGAGAAGATGCAAAACTTTCGATTATAGGCATCCGCCCGATACTGCGGCTGCCTTGCCCCCAAAGGCCCAGGCCGGAGAGCCGCAGGCCGCATGCATCAGTCGGTACCTGATGGCCCGAAATGCAAAATGCCAGTCGCGCGGACTGGCATTCCATCAGGGCGGTGCGGGCCCCGCTGCCGGGGCGCCTGCCGCGTCCATGTTCAGCGCCGTGCCCGGCGCCGCTGCATCCCCATACCGGCCAGCATGATGGCAAGACCCATCAGCACAAGGGCAGGCACCCCGGTGGCGGGGACCGGCTCCGGCGTCAATGCGGCAGCAACCACCAACTCCTGGTCCCGCGAATTGTTGGCCGGCTCCGGGTCCGTGGTTCCACTGACCGCCGTCACGGTGGCTGTCAGGCTGCCCTGCGTGGTGGGCGTGAAGCTCACCGTGCAGGAAATGCTGGCACCCGAGGCCAGCGGCGCGCCTGTCGGCACCGCAGGCGTGCATGAGGTGCTGGCACCTGCCGGCAGCCCTGCGATGGAGCAATTGGCAAAGGCTGCCGCATTGGGGCCGGCATTCGTGCAGACGAACGATCCCTTCACGGGAACACCCACGTTGGCGGTGGCCGGCAGCGTGACGCTGGTGGCCTGCATGTCGGCCCGCTCCACGGGGTTGAAGGGGTGGGCCTTGGTGTTGTTGGCCGGCACCGGATCCACCGTGCTGCTGCTCGCCGTCACCAAGGCCGCGATGGTGCCCGTTGTGGTGGGCGTGAACTGCACTGTGCAGGCGATGCTGCCGCCCAATGCCAATGGCGAGGCCGTGGGCACGCTGGGCGTGCAGGACGTGGTCGCCCCGGCTGGCAGGCCGGAGATCACGCACGAGGCCGCCGTGGCCGCACTGGGGCCGGCATTGGTGCAGCTGAAACTGCCGGAGACCGGCGTGCCCACAGCCATGGTCAGGGGAAGCGTGATGGAGGTGGCCTGCATGTCGGCCGCTGGCGCAACCGCCAGCACGGCCGGGCTGGCTGGCTGGTTCAGGCCGATCAGGCTGAGGTTGGAAGCGCCATTGGTGAAGCTGCCTGTCGCGGTCGGGCGCACGTCGAGGCTCACCTCGCAGAAAGCGGCGCCCTGGGCCAGGTCTCCGTTGGACACGGTCACGGTGCTGCCGCCTGCTGCGGCCTGCACGGTCGCGCCGGGGCAGGTGGTGCTGGCATTGCCCTCGACGACCAGTCCTGCAGGCAGGTTGTCGGTAAACGACCAGCCTCGCTTGCGCAGCAGATCGGTCGTATTGGTGATGGTCATGGTCAGCCGGGAGACCTGGCCGAGTTGAATGCTGGCGGGCGAGAAGGCCTTGTCCAGTTGCGGCGTGACATCGATGATCTGCGCGTTGTCGATCGACGAATCGTTGCCCATGGAGCTGGTCTGGTCGTTGTGCAGAACAAACCCGACAGAGGCTCCGCTGAAGAGCAGGGCTCCGGGAGAGTTCACTGTCTGGGCCCTGGCCGTTTGTATGATCCCAGTACCGATAGGCATCGTATTGAACGACACACCATCCACGCATGGATCGACAGCGTTCATGGAGATGGGCAGTTCCGCATTAGCGTCATTGACAAGAGAAAAACGCAGCAACGGAGCGACGAATCCTGACGAGCAGAAGTTCGCCACCACATCGGCACGGGCCGTGAGGAATCTGCTGCCGGAACTTTGCGGAATATTGGCCTTGGTGCGAAAGGCAATTGCGCCAGCAGGATAGGTTCCATTCGCTGTAAGCATCGCCATGACGTGATTTTTGACCGCATCCGCCGCACTCTGGCCCTGATAGCGCCCTGCGACCTCCGCCATCTGCTGCAGGGCGTTCCAATTGCCTTGGGAACCGCAGGCCGCACTCATCGTCGCCGAAGTTGGATCCTGGTTGAAGGACGTGACTATGCCATTGCACTGGTTGGCGCTCATCCGGTACAGGGGGTCGGCGGTATACATCTGCCCCGCAGGGTCCGCGCCCTGGTAGACCAGCAGATCCCGCCCCTCCGTGGTGATGGGGGGTGTCTGCGGGTTTTCGAAGTCCTCGCTCCAGACAATGACCGGAGCGACCGGGATCCTCGGCGCAGCCATTGCCACCTGGCCGCACAGGGCTGGCACAAGCAAGGCGCCTCCAAGCCACCTCCATCGGAACCGGACGCCGGCAACAGGCCGCAGCTTCAGCCGGCGAGCCCTCGCAATCAGTTTGAGTGTTTTCATGACGGTGCTTCCTCCCAAGCGTTTGCTATCCGGAGGTCCGCCGTACTGTCACGACCTGTGCTTCACACCACCCAAGTCAGCATTCCGGGACCTCCACAATCCCAGCCGCCGACTATATAGTTAATAACTATTGATGATTGTCATCAATTGTTTTTGCAAATGACGAGGAAGCGGCGCTTACCTTTCGGGCCTGAATTCAAGAATGTCTGCGCTGCGATTGGCCAGCCACTGCGGCGCCAGTGACCCGGCCACCATCCCCGTCACAGCCGCCAACAGGCCCGCCAATTGCTGCGGAAATGCCTCGTGCAAGGCAGGAGTGGCCATGAAGACCACCCACACGCCAATGCCCAGTGCCACGGCGCAAATGGCGCCCTGCGTGGTGGCGCGCTTCCAGTACAGCCCGAAGACCAGGGGCACGAAGGCGCCGACCAGCGGCACCTGGTAGGCGCTGGAGACCAGCTCATAGATGGGCGTTCCTTCCATCTTGATCGAGTAGGCCAGCACGCAGATGCTGAAGACGAGCACGCTGATGCGCATGGCCAGCAGCATTTCCCGGTCGCTGGCCTGGGTGCGGAACTGGCGCCAGATGTTCTCGGTGAAGGTCACGCTGGGCGCCAGCAGCGTGGCCGAGGCACAGGACTTGATGGCCGACAGCAGCGCGCCGAAGAACAGCACCTGCATGACGAAGGGCATCTTGTCCATGACCAGGGTGGGCAGTACCTTCTGCGGGTCCTGCTTGAGCAGCTCAGCCGTCTCGCCGGGCATGATGATCAGCGCGCTGGCCACGAGGAACATGGGCACGAAGGCGAAGCAGATATAGGCCGAGCCACCGATGACGGTGCCGCGCGTGGCTGCCTTCTCGCTGTGGGCCGACATCACGCGCTGGAACACGTCCTGCTGGGGAATGGAGCCCAGCATCATGGTGATGGCCGCGCCAAAGAAGAAGAGGATTTCATGCCAGCTGGGCTCGGGCCAGAACTGGAACAGATCGCGGCTCACGGCCAGGTCGATGACCTTGCCGGCACCGCCAGCCATGTCGCTGGCAAACCAGGCCAGCACCACCAGGCCGACGACCAGGATGATCATCTGCAGGAAGTCCGTCACCGCCACCGACCACATGCCGCCGAACAGCGTATAGGCCAGGATGGACACCACGCCGATGGCCATGCCCATGGAAATGCTGACCGTACCGCCCGACAGCAGGTTGAACACCAGGCCCAGGGCCGTGACCTGGGCCGAGACCCAGCCCAGGTAGCTGAGCATGATGATCAGCGAGCAGACGATCTCGATGGACCGGCCATAGCGGTGGCGGTAGTAGTCGCTGATGGTCAGCAGCGTCATGCGGTAGAGCTTGCCCGCGAAGAACAGGCCCACCAGGATCAGGCACATGCCCGCGCCGAACGGGTCTTCGACCACGCCGCGCAGGCCGCCCTCGATGAACTTGGCGGGCACGCCGAGCACGATCTCCGAGCCGAACCACGTGGCAAACGTGGTGGTGATGATCATGTACATGGGCAGATGGCGCCCGGCAATTGCGAAGTCGGCCGTGTTCTTGACCCGCCTGGCCGCCCACAGGCCGATGGCGATGGTCACGAACAGGTAGGCGATCACCATAGAGAGCAGCACGCTGGCACTCCTGTTTCAAAGTGGGAAAAGGGAGAGGTCCGGAAACCCGTCAGTGTTCTCAGTACCAGCGCAGCCGCACCACCAGTTGCAGCAGGATCAGCGCGATGACAAAGCCGATGCCGGCGCTGACGATGGCCTGCAACAGGCGGTTGGTGAGCTTTTGCTGCTGCAGCAGCTCCTTGAGCAGTTCGTCGTGCTCGCCGGAGTTGCGCGTGAGCCGGCGATGGATCAGGCGCGGCAGCTCGGGAATGAGCTTGGCATAGCGCGGCGCCTCGGCCAGCAGCTCGCGCCACAGCCGTTGCGGGCCCATCTGGTCCAGCATCCATTTTTCGAGGAAGGGCTTGGCCGTGCTCCACAGGTCCAGGTTGGGGTCCAGCTGGCGCCCCAGGCCTTCGATGTTGAGCAGCGTCTTTTGCAGCAGCACCAGCTGCGGCTGGATCTCGACTTGAAAGCGGCGCGAGGTCTGGAACAGGCGCATCAGCACCATGCCCAGCGAAATCTCGGCCAGCGGACGGTCGAAGTACGGCTCGCAGACGGCGCGGATGGCGGCCTCCAGCTCGTCCACGCGCGTGCTCGGCGGCACCCAGCCGCTTTCGATATGCAGCTCGGCCACGCGCTTGTAGTCACGGCGGAAGAACGCCGTGAAGTTCTGCGCCAGGTATTCCTTGTCGTACTCGGTCAGCGTGCCGACGATGCCGAAGTCCAGCGAGATGTAGCGCCCGAAGGTCTCGGGCTCCAGGCTGACCATGATGTTGCCCGGGTGCATGTCTGCGTGAAAGAAGCCATCGCGAAAGACCTGGGTGAAGAAGATGGTCACGCCGTCGCGTGCCAGCTTGGGGATATCCACGCCGGCTTCGCGCAGGCGCTCGACCTGGCTGATGGGCACGCCGGTCATGCGCTGCATGACCATCACGTCGCTCCGGCAGAAATCCCAGTACACCTCGGGGATCAGCACCAGGTCCAGCCCTTCCATGTTGCGGCGCAGCTGCGCGGCGTTGGAGGCTTCGCGGATCAGGTCCAGCTCGTCGTGCAGGTAGTTGTCGAATTCGGCGACGACCTGGCGGGGCTTGAGGCGCTTGCCGTCGGCCGACAGGCGCTCGACCCAGCGCGCCATCATGTGCATCAGCGCCAGGTCCTTGTCGATCACGGTCTTCATGCCCGGACGCAGCACCTTGACGGCCACGTCGCGCTGCACGCCGTTGCGGTCGCTGATCACGGCAAAGTGCACCTGGGCGATGGAGGCGCTGGCCACCGGCTCGCGCTCGAAGCTCACGAAGATCTGGTCCAGCTTCTTGCGGAAGGCGCGCTCGATGGTGTCCACCGCAATCTGCGAATCGAAGGGGGGCACGCGGTCCTGCAACCGGGCCAGCTCCTCGGCCACGTCGGGCGGCATCAGGTCGCTGCGCGTGGACAGCACCTGGCCGAACTTCACGAAGATGGGCCCCAGCTCCTCCAGGGCCTCGCGCAGGCGCTGGCCGCGCGGCTTGTCCAGCCGCCGGCCCAGCGTAAGCACCGCGCGCGCGCGGCGCATCCAGGGATGCTCGAAGCTCGACAGCACCAGCTCGTCGAGTCCGTAGCGGAACACCACCCAGAGGATGGTCAGCCCGCGAAGAAACCGGCTCATGGCTTGTCGTTCTCGAAACCGGGCAGGGATACCACGGGGGAACCAACGGGCGCGCTGGCGGGCGCTGCCGCACGTGCGGCCTCGGGGGCGGGGGCATCGGCATCGGGCTTGCCGGCCATGCGGGCGCCCACGAACTGGCGCAGTGCCTGGGCGGCGCTGCGCGCGACCTTGGCCACAGTGTGCGCGGGCGCATCGCCGATGATGCGGGCCAGGTCTTCCTCCACCTCCCATTCGACGTGGTCCACCAGCCAGTTGATGTCGGCGGCCAGTTGCACGTCGCCTTCGATGCGGATGGAGGGCTTGTCGCCGCGCAGGGCCACCTGGGCCAGGGCCAGCGGGGAGGTCTCCGTGACTTCAAGCAGCAGGTCGGGCTGCGCGCCTTCGGGCGCCACGTTGAACAGGCCGGCGGGCGTGATCTGCAGGGCCATGGAGTAGCCGCGCCACTGCACGCGCGCCACGCGGCCCTTTTGCCGCACGAGGCGCTCCATCGCCTCTTTCTCCTGCATCAGCACATGGTTGAGGAACAGCACGAGGCGCTGATGCACCTCGCTGACCAGCCATTGCGGCGGTTGCGGACCGGCCATCACGCGTTCCATGAGACCGTTCAGAAAAGAAAAAGGGGACTGTGTTGCCATAGTCCCCGATTATTCCCGAAGTGAGAGGATGCGGCCGACGCAAATCCGGTCGAGACAAGTGGCCAGCCCATGGCGTGACCCCCTGTCGCATCCCTGGCTTGCGCCGGTCGTCTGCAAATTACTTACTGCAGTGCCTGGACGCCGGCGACCAGCCAGCCGCTGCTGCCGCTCTTGGGCTTGGTCATGTTCCAGACCTCGCGGAAGGGCGTGGGGCCTGCGGAGGCGTCCTCGCGGATCATTCCCGAGAATTCCACGCTGGCCATGTAGTCATTGCCCAGATCCTCGATGCCCAGCAACTGGGCATCGATCATGACCACGTCGGTCTGATTGGGCTGGCCAGGGCGCTGCACCTCGCGCTCGCTGAGCTGGCCACGGATCTCGGTCAGCATCTCGTCGGTCATCATGGCGCGCAGCGAAGCGATGTCCGAGCGGTCCCATGCCGATTGCAGGGTGACGAAGTTGCGCTTGGCAGCCGTCAGGAAGCCTTCGGTATCGAAGCCTTCAGGCACACCCCAGTTCTGCGAGCCTGCCAGGGCAGAGCCGATCTGCACGCCGGAACCCGAGGCCAGGGCGGCCGGCTGGTGGTTCTGCTCCCAGGGACGGGCCGAGGCGTCGTTGCCGACCTTCTCGGGGTTGTACTGGCGTGCCAGCGGTGCGCTGTCCACGTTGCCACCCATGTTGCCCGCGCCCGCAGGGGCCGGGTTCTGGAAGGCGAAGGGGCTGGACGATGCCTGCTGCGCGCCGGCCGCTGCACGGCGCGAGCGCATGACCATGCCCACCACGACCATGATGACCAGGGCCAGCAGGGCGATCAGCAGGAACTGGCCGAAGGCGGCGCCCAGGCCCAGCGAGTGGGCCAGCCAGGCCAGGCCCAGGCCGGCGGCCAGACCGCCGAGCATGGCGCCCCAGGGCTTTTTGGCCGGAGCGGCCGCAGGCGGCGTGGCAGGCTTGCCCGCAGCGTTCTGTGTGGCGGCGTTCTGCGGCGGCGTGTTCTGCGCCGGCGCGCGCGTAGCTTCACGCTGCGTCACATTGCTCGACTGCTTGCCCACCGATCCGCCACCGCCCATGCGCTTGGCGTCGGCCGTGCCGTGGACCACCACCAGCATCGCGACCAAGACCATAGACCATAGCTTTTTCATGTCATCTCCTCGAATAATCGTGTTGCCGTCACCTCACCGAGCGCCTCGCGCGCTCAGCACTTGATTCCCACATGCAGCGCGGCAATGCCGCCCGTCATGTTGTGATAGTCCACATGGCCGAAGCCGCATTCCTGCATCAGGCGCTTGAGATCCTCCTGGCCGGGGTGCATGCGGATGGACTCGGCCAGATAGCGGTAGCTGGCGTCATCGCCCGCCACGAGCTTGCCCATGGCCGGAAGAATCTTGAAGGAATACCAGTCGTAGGCTTTCTCCAGGGGCTTGGCCACCTTGGAGAACTCCAGCACCAGCAGCTTGCCGCCGGGGCGCAGGACACGGTTCATTTCCTTGAGCGCCGCATCCTTGTGGGTCATGTTGCGCAAGCCGAAGGCCACGCTGACCAGATCGAAATGGTTGTCGGGAAACGGCAGGGCCTCGGCATCGCAGACCATGGTGGGCAGGATCACTCCCTTGTTGATCAGGCGGTCGCGGCCCACGCGCAGCATGGCTTCGTTGATGTCGGTGTGCACCACCTGGCCGGTGGAGCCGACCTTCTTGGCGAAGGCCAGGGCCAGATCGCCCGTGCCACCCGCGATGTCCAGCGCCTTGTCGCCTTCCTTGAGGTTGGCCACCATCACCGTATAGGCCTTCCAGGCACGGTGCAGACCACCCGACATCAGGTCGTTCATGACGTCGTAGCGCGAAGCGACCGAGTCGAACACGCCGCGCACGCGGCTGGCCTTCTCGCGCTCGTCCACCGACTGGAATCCGAAATGTGTGGTGCTCATAACAACGATGCTAAGCAAGCAGTAGTAATGCGTACAGCGACAACCCCGTGTGACCACGGGCTTTGCCGGGCAAGGGTTATCAAGAACAAACAGCTTGAAACGCCTTCAAACAAAGACTTTCAAGCTATTTTAAATATAGCACCACCCCCAATAACCCTGTGCCGTACAGAGGTCCGGAATGTGGTGCGAGGGGAACGGCGCCATACAGCGCGCACCCGTGCGCGGCGTCAGTGGCTGCCGCAGCCGTGTCCGCCGCCGCTGGCCTTGCCGGGCATGGGCGTGTCGCGGTCCATACCGGACTCCTGCAGCCGGTCCAGGTACTGCGCCCAGAACTCGTCCTGGCGGCGGCCCAGTTCGTAGAGGTATTCCCAGGTGTACAGGCCGCTTTCATGCCCGTCGCTGAAGAAGGGCTTGATGGCGTAGTTGCCCACGGGCTCGATGGCCGTGATGGACACCTCGCGCTTGCCCGTCTGCAGAACTTCCTGACCCGGGCCGTGGCCCTGGACTTCGGCCGAGGGCGAGTACACGCGCAGCAGCTCGAAGGGGATGCGAAAGCTTGCGCCGTCGGAGTAGGCCACTTCCAGCACGCGCGATGCGCCGTGCACGGTCAGGGCTTCGGGGGTTGGGGTGTCAGGGGTCAGGCCGGCCATGCGGTGCTCCTCATTCAGTGGCGGGGTGCTGCTGCCAGGCATCGAGTGCCTGGACCAGCGCCGTGTCTATGGCTGGCAAGCGCGCTGCCACCTCGGCCTCGCGCTCGGCATTGCGCGGGCGCTGGGCCGGGGCCCAGACCGCGCCCGGGAAATGGCTGTCCCAGTCAAAGCGCGCAATCACATGCCAGTGCAGGTGCGGCACCATGTTGCCCAGCGCCGCCAGGTTGATCTTGGCCGGCGCAAGGCGCTCACGCAAGACGCGCTCGACCACGACCACGGCATCCATGCAGTGCTGGCGGTCGGCGGCGTCCAGGTCGGAGAACTCGGCCGCATGCGCATTCCAGACCACGCGGTAGAAGGCCGGAAAGCCCTCTTCCTGCGCGCGGATCACGCGCAGGCGCCGGCCGCGCCAGACAGGCAGGCCGCCTTCTGTGGCGCACAGGGGGCAGGAAGCGGGAGCAGCCATCAGACCAGAACCCGTTCGATGCCGCCGGCGTTGGCACGCTGCACGTACTCGGCCATCCAGTTCTCGCCCAGGATCTGGCGCGCCATCTCGACCACGATGTAGTCGGCCTCCAGCAGGCCATTGTTCATGTCCCCGCCGTAGCGCGACAGGCCCTGCAGGCAGCTGGGGCAGCTGGTGAGGATCTTCACGTTGTCCTTCTCGGCCAGGGCGCCGCTGGCGCGCAGCGCGGCCTCGCCCTTCTTAAGTTCCTCTTCCTTGCGGAAGCGGATCTGCGTGGAGATGTCGGGGCGCGTGACGCCCAGCGTGCCCGATTCGCCGCAGCAGCGCTCGCTCTTGACCACGCCGTCACCCACCAGGGCCTTGACGGTCTTCATCGGGTCCTGCAGCTTCATGGGCGAGTGGCAGGGGTCGTGGTAGAGGTAGCCCTCCTTGCCCTGCAGCGTCACGCCCTTTTCCAGCAGGTATTCGTGGATATCGATGATGCGGCTGCCCGGGAAGATCTTGCCGAACTCGTAGCCCTGCAATTGGTCGTAGCAGGTGCCGCAGCTGACCACCACGGTCTTGATGTCCAGGTAGTTGAGCGTGGTGGCGACGCGGTGGAAGAGCACACGGTTGTCCGTGATCATCTTCTCGGCCTTGTCGAACTGGCCGCTGCCGCGCTGGGGATAGCCGCAGCACAGGTAGCCGGGTGGCAGCACGGTCTGCACGCCGGCATGCCAGAGCATGGCCTGGGTGGCCAGGCCCACCTGGCTGAACAGGCGCTCGGAGCCGCAGCCGGGGAAGTAGAACACCGCCTCGGTGTCCGCGCTCGTGGTCTGCGGGCTGCGGATGATGGGCACGTAGTCCTTGTCCTCGATGTCCAGCAGGGCCCGCGCCGTCTTGTTGGGCAGGCCGCCGGGCAGCTTCTTGTTGACGAAGTGGATCACCTGCTCCTTGAGGGGAGCGCGCCCCACCGAGGCGGGCGGGCGCTGGGTCTGCTTCCTGGCCAGGCTGTGCAGCACGTCGGAGGCCAGGCGCTGGGCCTTGAAGCCCACGCCGACCATGGCCGAGCGCATGAACTTGATGGTGTCCGGATTGGTGGCGTTGAGCATGGCCATGGCCAGCTTGTTGCCAGGCCGGAAGCTCTTCTTGTCCATCTTGCGCAGCAGGTTGCGCATGTTCATGGTCACATCGCCGAAGTCGATCTTCACCGGGCAGGGGTTGAAGCACTTGTGGCAGACCGTGCAGTGGTCCGACACGTCCTCGAACTCCTGCCAGTGGCGCAGCGACACGCCGCGGCGCGTCTGCTCCTCGTAGAGGAAGGCCTCGACCAGCAGCGAGGTCGCCAGGATCTTGTTGCGCGGGCTGTACAGCAGGTTGGCGCGCGGCACGTGGGTGGCGCACACGGGCTTGCACTTGCCGCAGCGCAGGCAGTCCTTGACCGAGTCGGCGATGGCGCCGATATCGCTCTGCTGCATGATCAGCGACTCGTGCCCCATCAGGCCGAAGCTGGGCGTGTAGGCGTTGGTCAGGTCGGCGAACATCAGCGATTCGCGCGGCGAGCGGCCGTCATGGCTCTGGCCCACCACGGCCTGCAGCTTCTCGTTGCGGATCAGCTTGCCCTTGTTGAAGCGGCCTTCGGGGTCCACGCGCTGCTTGTAGGCGGCAAAGGGCGCCAGCTCGTCGTCGCTGAGGAATTCCAGCTTGGTGATGCCGATGCCGTGCTCGCCCGAGATCACGCCGTCCAGATGGCGCGCCAGCACCATGATGCGTGCCACGGCCTCATGGGCGGTCTGCAGCATCTCGTAGTCGTCGCTGTTGACCGGAATGTTGGTGTGCACGTTGCCGTCGCCAGCGTGCATGTGCAGCGCCACCCAGACACGGCCCTTGAGCACGCGCTGGTGGATGGCGTTGACTTCGGCCAGCAGCGGCTGGAAGGCCGCGCCCGCGAAGATCTGGGCCATGGGCGCCTTCAGCTGGGTCTTCCAGCTGGCGCGCAGCGTGTGGTCCTGCAGCTGCGGGAAGAGGTTCTCGACATCGTCCAGCCAGCCCTGCCACAGCGTGCGCACGTCGGCCACCAGGGCCAGGGCCTGCTGCACGCGGTCCTCCAGCAGCTCGGCCGAGGGGATGTCGCCCGCATCGTCCTGCTTGCCCAGCGGCAGGTCGCCGTGCTGGAAGAAGTCCGTCAGCGCATCGCACAGCTTGAGCTTGTTGCGCAGCGACAGTTCGATGTTGATGCGCTCGATGCCGTCCGTGTACTCCCACATGCGGGGCAGCGGGATCACCACGTCTTCGTTGATCTTGAAGGCGTTGGTGTGGCGCGAGATGGCGGCCGTGCGCTTGCGGTCCAGCCAGAATTTCTTGCGCGCCTCGGCGCTGACGGCCGTGAAGCCTTCGCCGTTGCGCGAGTTGGCAATGCGCACCACCTCGGCGGCCACGCGGGCCACATCGTCGGCGTTGTCGCCGGCAATGTCGCCCAGCAGCACCATCTTGGGCAGATGGCCGTTGCCCTTCTTGCTCTTGGTGGCGTAGCCCACGGCCTTCAGGTAGCGGTCGTCCAGGTGTTCCAGGCCGGCCAGCAGCACGCCCGAGCGCTTTTGCTCGGCGAACATGAAGTCCTTGATCTCGACGATGCTGGGCACGGCGTCCTTGGCGTTGCCGAAGAACTCCATGCAGACCGTGCGCGTGTGCTCGGGCATGCGGTGCACCACCCAGCGCGCGCTGGTGATCAGGCCGTCGCAGCCTTCCTTCTGGATGCCCGGCAGGCCCGACAGGAACTTGTCGGTCACGTCCTTGCCCAGGCCTTCCTTGCGGAATTTCTGGCCGGGAATGTCCAGCCGCTCGCTGCGGATGGGGGTCTTGCCGTCTGCCTCGAAGTACTGCAGCTCGAAGCTGGCCATCTCGGCGTCATGGATCTTGCCGAGGTTGTGGCCCACGCGCGTGACTTCCAGCCACTGCGCATCGGGCGTGACCATGCGCCAGGACACCAGGTTGTCCAGCGCCGTACCCCAGAGCACGGCCTTCTTGCCGCCCGCATTCATGGCGACGTTGCCGCCGATGCAAGAGGCCTCGGCCGATGTGGGGTCCACGGCGAAGACGAAGCCCGCGCGCTCGGCCGCGTCGGCCACGCGCTGCGTGACCACGCCGGCTTCGGTGAAGATGGTGGGCACCTCGTGGTCCACGCCGGGAATGCGGCGCATCTCCACCTCGGTCATGGCTTCGAGCTTTTCGGTGTTGATCACCACGCTGCGCCAGGTCAGCGGGATCGCACCGCCCGTGTAGCCCGTGCCGCCGCCGCGCGGAATGATGGTCAGGCGCAGCTCGATGCAGGCACGCACCAGGGCGGCCATCTCGGCTTCGGTATCGGGGGTGAGCACCACGAAGGGGTATTCGACGCGCCAGTCGGTGGCGTCCGTCACATGGGCCACGCGCGACAGGCCGTCGAACTTGATGTTGTCCTTGGCCGTGTGGCGGCCCAGGCTCTTTTGCACGCGGCGGCGCAGTTGCTCGGCCTCGACGAAGGTGGCGTTGAACTCATGTACGGCGCGGCGCGCTGCATCCACCAGCTGGCCCACCAGCGCATCGCGCACGGGGTCCTGCTGCGGAGCACGGCGCTTGTCGATCTCGCCCAGGCGGTGCTCAAGGGCCTCCACCAGCGCCTTGCGGCGGTCGGGACTGTGCAGCAGGTCGTCCTGCAGGTAGGGATTGCGCTGAACGACCCAGATGTCCCCCAGCACCTCGTAGAGCATGCGGGCGGAGCGGCCCGTGCGCCTCTCCTGGCGCAGCTGGTTGAGCACATCCCACATGGACGTGCCCAGCAGGCGGATCACGATCTCGCGATCGGAAAACGAGGTGTAGTTGTAGGGAATCTCTCGCAGACGTGCAGGTTCGGCAGCCTGTGCCTGCAGGGCTGCCAACGCAATCGGTACATTCATGGGGTAGACCGTGTCTGGCGCTCTCGGGGCGCCGCTAAGCCAAGTGGGAGCGCAATTTTAAGCGAGCGCCCCGAGGATGCGCTTCCCACGGGGCTCTGGACGACGCGCCGTCTTGGCCCGCGAAGCCAGCCCTCGCCAACGTGGCGGGATCTCACGGAGCCCGGTGAAGGTGCCTTATACAGAAAGAGCACAAACGAGCCAATACGAACAACCCGGCTTTTGAAACGAAATGGTATTGACCTAAAATAGCGCCGCTTCGCGTGTCATTTTTTGTCACACGACTGACATACGGGACCAGCGGCTCACCGGGTTTGGCCTGTAGTGCGGTACGAAGCATCCGAAAACAATGACACAGACATGTCATGCCCCTGCCTTACCGTGGCAGCGGTCTGAAACCGTCACCGAACTAGAGGAGTCCTCATGCAACTGAAGCAACTGGCCATGGCGGCCGCGATCGCGGCCACCACCATCTCGGCACAAGCCCAAACCGAAATCCAGTGGTGGCACTCGATGAGCGCAGCCCTGGGCGACTGGGTGAACGACCTGGCCAAGGAGTACAACGCCAGCCAGACCCAGTACAAGATCGTGCCGACGTACAAGGGCCAGTATGACGAGTCGATGACGGCCGCCATCGCCGCGTTCCGCGCCGGCAACGCGCCTGACATCCTGCAGGTCTTCGAAGTGGGCACGGCCACCATGATGGCCTCCAAGGGCGCCGTGGTGCCCGTCACCAAGGTCATGAACGACGGCGGCTTCAAGTTCGACCAGGGCGAGTACATCTCCGCCGTGGCCGGCTACTACACCGCTCCCAACGGCCAGATGATGAGCTACCCGCTCAACAGCTCGACCACCATCTTCTACTACAACAAGGACGCCTTCAAGAAGGCAGGCCTGGACGAGAACAAGCCGCCCAAGACCTGGCCTGAAGTGTTCGCCGCCGCCGAAAAGCTCAAGGCCTCGGGCCACCGCTGCGCACTGACCACGAGCTGGATGAGCTGGACCCAGCTGGAGAGCTTCTCGCTGTGGCACAACACCCTGTACGCGACCAAGAACAACGGCTTTGACGGCACCGATGCCAAGCTGGTGTTCAACTCGCCGCTGCACGTCAAGCATTTCGAGAACCTGGCCAAGGCCGCCAAGGATGGCAGCTTCGTCTACAAGGGCCGCGGCAACGTGCCTGACGCCGCCTTCGCTTCCGGCGAGTGCGCGATGATCACCGGCTCCTCCGGCCTGTATGCCCGCGTGGTCAAGGAAGGCAAGTTCGCCTTCGGCCAGTCCCAACTGCCCTACTACGCCGACGTGAAGGGCGCTCCCCAGAACACGGCCATCGGCGGTGCCTCCCTGTGGGTGATGGCCGGCAAGAGCGCCGAACGCTACAAGGGCGTGGCTGACTTCTTCAACTTCCTGAACAACACCAAGATCCAGGCCGCCAGCCACCAGCGCACCGGCTACCTGCCCGTGACCACCGCTGCGTACAAGCTGACCGAGGCTTCGGGCTTCTACGAAAAGCATCCCGGCACCGACACCGCCGTGACGCAGATGATCCGCAAGACCACCGACAAGTCGCGCGGCATCCGCCTGGGCAACTTCGTTCAGATCCGCACCATCATCGATGAGGAAACCGAACAGATCTGGACTGGCAAGAAGACTCCCCAGCAAGCCCTGGACACCGCTGTCACCCGTGGCAACGAGCAACTGGGCCGCTTCGCCCGGGCCAACAAGTAATCCTCCCATGTGATCTGCGGTGTGGCAGCTGCGCAGGCAGCCCGCACCGTGCATCACAGGCCCGCAACCGGCGGCCCCACGGCCATCCGGTGTGCGGGCTGTTTTGTTCTACCGAGTTCCGTCATGGAAAAACGCGTTCTTTTTCGATCCGCCTGGCTGCCGTGGTTGCTGATAGCACCACAGATGGTCATCGTGCTGGTCTTCTTTTTCTGGCCCGCAGGCCAGGCCATCGTGCAGTCGTTCCAGGCGCAGGATACGTTTGGCTTCTCCACCGAATGGGTGGGGTTTGCCAACTTCCAGCACCTGCTGGATGACCCTGCCTACCTGGCCTCGTTCAAGACCACGGCCATCTTTTCCGTGCTGGTGGCGGTGTTCGGCATTGCGCTGTCGCTGATGCTGGCCATTTTTGCGGACCGCGTGATCAAGGGCGCGCTTGCCTACAAGACCGCCTTGCTGCTGCCCTATGCCGTTGCGCCCGCCGTGGCGGGTGTGCTGTGGGTGTTCATGTTCTCGCCGTCCATCGGCGTCGTGGCCTATGCGCTGCGCATGATCGGCTATGACTGGAACCACCTGCTGAACTCCGGCAACGCCATGACGCTGATCGTCATCGCCGCGATCTGGAAGCAGATTTCCTACAACTTCCTGTTCTTCCTTGCGGGCCTGCAGTCCATCCCCAAGTCGCTGATCGAGGCCGCCGCCATCGACGGCGCGGGCCCCATGCGCCGCTTCTGGGACATCCAGTTCCCGCTGCTGTCGCCCACCACGTTCTTCCTGCTGGTGATGAACGTGGTCTATGCCTTCTTCGACACCTTCGGCATCGTGGACGCCACGACCCAGGGCGGTCCGGGACAGGACACCTCCATCCTGGTCTACAAGGTCTATCACGACGGCTTCAAGGCCATGGACATGAGCGGCTCGGCTGCCCAATCCGTCGTGCTGATGGTGATCGTGGTTGCACTGACCGTGATCCAGTTCCGCTATGTTGAGAAAAAAGTGCAGTACTGATCATGGTTGAACGCAGTCCCCTTCTCTCCTTTTTCTCGCACCTGATCATGGTGCTGGGCGTGATCATCGTCGGCTTTCCGCTGTACCTGGCCTTCGTGGCCTCCACGCACACGCCGCAGGACATCATCCAGGTGCCCATGCCCCTGGTGCCCGGCAGCAACTTCTGGGAAACCTACAAGGCCGCGCTGTTCGGCGGCTCGGGCCCCGGCTCCAGCGCGCCCGTGGCACGCATGATGTGGATCAGCTTCGTCTCGGCCATGGTGATCACCGTGGGCAAGATCGCGATCTCGCTGCTGTCGGCCTTCGCGCTGGTGTACTTCCGCTTCCCGTTCAAGAAGATCTGCTTCTGGCTGATCTTCGTGACCCTGATGCTGCCCGTGGAAGTGCGCATCGGCCCCACCTACGAAGTCGTCTCCACGCTGGGCATGCTCAACAGCTACGCCGGCCTGACGATTCCGCTGATCGCCTCGGCCACGGCCACCTTCCTGTTCCGCCAGTTCTTCCTGACGGTGCCGGACGAGCTGGTGGAAGCCGCCCGCATCGACGGCGCAGGCCCCATGCGCTTTTTCAAGGATGTGCTGGTGCCGCTGTCCAAGACCTCGATCGCGGCGCTGTTCGTGATCCAGTTCATCTACGGCTGGAACCAGTACCTGTGGCCGCTGCTCGTGACCACCTCGGAAGACATGTACCCCGTGGTCATCGGCATCAAGCGCATGGTGGCCAGCGGCGATACCGGCAATGACTGGAACGTGGTGATGGCGACGGCCCTGCTGGCCATGCTGCCGCCCGCTGCCGTGGTGATCCTGATGCAGCGCTGGTTCGTCAAGGGCCTGGTGGACACCGAAAAGTAAACCGCCCGCCGCCGCCCCAACCCACCGTATAGAACCCCGCAGAGCAAGCGCCAGCGCCCTTCGCTCTGCGACTCAACCAGAATCTTCGTATGGCATCCATTTCCTTTCGCAACCTGATCAAGCGCTACGGCCAGGGCCCGTCGGCCAACCAGGTACTGCACGGCGTCAACGCCGAAATCAAGGACGGCGAGTTCGTCGTCATCGTCGGCCCTTCGGGCTGCGGCAAGTCCACCCTGCTGCGCATGGTGGCGGGCCTGGAGGAGATCTCCGACGGCCAGCTGCTGATCGGCGACAAGGTGGTCAACGACGTGGAACCGGCCAAGCGCGACATCGCCATGGTGTTCCAGAACTATGCGCTGTACCCGCATATGTCGAACTACGAGAACATGGCCTACGGCCTGAAGATCGCCAAGGTGCCGCCCGAGGAGATCAAGCGCCGCGTGGACAAGGCCGCCAAGATCCTGGAGCTGTCGCACCTGCTGGACCGCAAGCCGCGCCAGCTGTCGGGTGGCCAGCGCCAGCGCGTGGCCATGGGCCGCGCCATCGTGCGCCAGCCCAAGGTCTTCCTGTTCGACGAGCCGCTGTCCAACCTGGACGCCAAGCTGCGCGGCCAGACCCGCATCGAGATCCAGAAGCTGCACGCCGAGCTGGGCATCACCAGCCTGTTCGTGACCCACGACCAGGTCGAGGCCATGACCCTGGCCCAGCGCATGATCGTCATGAACGGCGGCGTGATGGAGCAGTTCGGCACGCCTGAAGAGGTCTACCACACGCCCGCCTCCACCTTCGTGGCCAGCTTCATCGGCTCGCCCCCGATGAACCTGCTCAAGAACGCGCCCGGCGGCACGGCCGGCCGCATCCTGGGCATCCGCCCCGAGCACCTGGTCGTCGTCAGCGAAGGCGGCTGGGAAATCAAGGTGGACACCGTTGAAATGCTGGGTGCCGAGCGCCTGGTCTATGGTTCGCTCAATGGCGAGACGATGACGGTGCGCATCGACGAAGGCGCGCCCTTCCCCAAGTCCGGCGAGACCATGCGCGTGCGTCCTTCCGAAGAGCGTCGCCTGCACTGGTTCGACGCAGAATCCGGAAAGCGGATCTGATCCCCTGAAGGCCGGCTCTCCGACCTTTTCCAAGAGAGCCCCAGAGGCTCTCTTTTTCCATCCAAGCTCCCTTCTTTTGACGGACTCGCCATGACCGAGAACCTGAAATCCTGGCCCTACCCCCTGTGGGTGGCCCACCGTGGCGCTGGCAAGCTGGCGCCCGAGAACACCATGGCTGCCTTCCGCCTGGGCGCCGCGCACGGCTATCGCATGTTCGAGTGCGATGCCAAGCTGTCTGCCGACGGCGTGCTGTTCCTGATGCACGACGCCACGCTGGAGCGCACCACCAACGGCCACGGCACGGGTGGCGACCTGTCCATGGGCGAGATCGCCCAGCTGGACGCCGGCAGCTGGCACTCGCGCGCCTTTGCGGGAGAGGCCCTGCCCACGCTGGAAGCCCTGGCCCGCTGGTGCCTGGCCAACCACTTCTTCCTGAACGTGGAGATCAAGCCCACGCCCGGCCAGGAAGAGGCCACGGGCCGCGCCACGGGCGAGCTGATGAACCGCATCTGGCCCAGGGACCGCATCCAGCCGCTGTTCACCTCGTTCAAGACCGATGCGCTCAAGGGCGCACGCGACACGGCACCGCACATTCCGCGGGGCCTGCTGGTGGACAAGCTGGCCGATGCCACGGGAGACGCCGACCTGCGCACCGCGCTGGACCTGGGCTGCGCGGCCATGGTGCTCAACCATGCGCTGTGGGATGCCGCACTGGTCGCCAAGGTGCATGGCGCGGGCCTGCGCTGCAGCAGCTATACGGTCAACGACGAATGGGCCGCGCAGCGCCTGATCGACCTGGGCACGGACGGCGTCATCACCGACCGTGTCGATATGTTCAGTCCCGCATCGCGCTGAGACGGCTGCCGGCTGGCGGGGCCGGACCTTTGGAAACAACCGTCGCGGCGGCCCGCCGCACAATGTGCGTCCATGACACCGCCCCGCCCGTGCCCTCTCCCGCTGCGCCCTAGGTGGGCGCAGGCCCTGCGCCAATGCCTGGCCACCGGTCTGATGGTCCTGGCCATGCTGGTCCTCACCGTGCCCGCTCCGGCCCATGCGCAGGACCGCGCGGCAGCGGCGGCCACGGCGGCACCCGACGGCCGGCCCGCCCTGCCCAGCGTGGACGATCTGCGCAAGCAGCTGGACGCCATTCCCCGCAAGCTGGCCGAGGACGATGACGGCCGCAAGCTGCTGGACGAGGCTGCGGCCATTGGCGCGGCGGCCGACCAGGTGGCGGCCCGCCGCACCGAGGAACTGGCCGACATCGATTCACGCCTGGCCGGCCTGGGCCCCGCGCCCGAAAAAGGCGCCCCTGCCGATGCGCCCGATGTGGCCGAGCAGCGCGCCAGCCTGGCCAGGCAGCGCAGTGCCGTGGATTCCGAACTCAAGCTCGCGCGGCTGGTGTCGGTCGATGCCGACCAGCGCGGCAACGAGCTCATACGCCAGCGCCGCGAACAATTCCAGGCCGCACTGACGGCCCGCACCGACTCGCCGCTGGGCCGACCTTTCTGGCGCAACCTGCGCGCTGCCGCGCCTTTGGACGCGGCGCGCCTGCAGGGCCTGGGGCGCGAGCTGCGCCAGGCCGTCGCCGCCACCATGGCGTCCGATCGCCGGGGCGGCTTCATCGCCAGCCTGGCCGCCGCCTTGCTGATCGTCCTGCTCGGCCCCTGGCTGGCCGAGCGTCTGCTGGTGCGCGCCGCGCCCGCGCGCCTGCCCAGCGGCCGCCTGCGCCGCTCGTTGCGCGCGGCGGCCACCGTGCTGATCAACACGCTGCTGATCGGCCTGGCAGCGCAACTGGCCTGGAGCGTGCTCAAGGCCGGCGATGGCTTCAGCGAATCGCTGGATGCGCTGGCCAAGGCCAGTGTGCAGGTCACGCTGTTCGGCGCCTTCGTGGTGTCGCTGGGCCAGACCCTGCTGTCGCGCAGGCGCAGTTCCTGGCGCCTGCCCGGCGTGTCGGACGAGCTGGCCGAGCGGCTCAGCCCCTATCCCTGGTGGATTGCCGCCGGAGCCGCGCTCAACGGCCTGGTGACCGAAGTCAACGCCATCATCGGCGCCAGCCTGGCCGCCGAGGTCACGGTGCACGCCCTGTCGGCCCTGCTGATTTCGGCCGTGGTCATGCTGGCCCTGCGGCATCTGCGCGCGCCGGCGCCGGTCGCGCAGGAAGACGGCGCCCAGGCAGAGCCTGCGCCGCCCCGGCCCTTGTGGGTGGGCCTGCTTGTGGCCTGCGCGGCGGTGGCCAGCATTGCCACCATTGCGCTGGCCGTGACCGGCTACGTGGCGCTGGCCGGAACGCTGGCGCGCCAGATGGTGTGGACCGGCGTGGTCTTTGCCACCACCTACCTGCTGTTCCAGCTGGGCGACGATCTGTGCGAGGCCCTGCTGTCGTCCAAGGGCAGCTTCGGCACCCGGCTGAACCAGAGCCTGGGCATCGAGGGCCGGCTGCTGGACCAGGCCTCGGTCCTGGTCTCCGGCCTGCTGCGCGTGGCCCTGTTGTTCTACATGGTGATCGCTTTGCTGGCGCCGCTGGGCACGGGGCCGGACGAAGTGTTTCGCCGCGGCAGCACGGTGAACCACAGCCTCAAGGTGGGCGACTTCACCATGGCGCCGCAGGCCCTGTTCACCGCATTCGCCGTGATCGTCACGGGCCTGATCGTGATCCGCGTGATCAAGCGCTGGCTGACGGACCGCTACTTCCCCAACACCTCGCTGGAGCCGGGCATGCGCAGCTCCATCACCACGCTGCTGGGCTATGTGGGCGGCATCTTCGTGGTGGCCGTGGCGCTGGCGGGGCTGGGCATCAGCGTGGAGCGCATTGCCTGGGTGGCCAGCGCGCTGTCGGTGGGCATTGGCTTTGGCCTGCAGGCCATCGTGCAGAACTTCATCTCGGGCCTGATCCTGCTGGCCGAGCGGCCCGTGAAAGTGGGCGACTGGGTGGTGCTGGGCGATACCGAGGGCGACGTGCGCCGCGTCAACGTGCGCGCCACCGAGATCCAGCTGGGCGACCGCTCCACCGTCATCGTGCCCAACTCGGAATTCATCACCAAGACCGTGCGCAACATGACGCTGGCCGGCGCGCCCGGGCGCGTGCTGCTGCGCCTGCCCGCACCGCTGGACACCGATGCCGAACGCATGCGCACCCTGATATTGGAGGCCTTTCGCACGCATGAAGGCATCCTGGACACGCCCGAGCCTGTGGTGCAGCTCGAAGGCATCGCCAACGGCACGCTGACCTTCCTGGCCATCGGCTACGTGGGCAACCCGCGCAATGCGGGCGGGGTGCGCAGCGATGTGCTGTTCAGCATCCTGGCATCGCTCAAGGGCGCGGGCCTGTACCTGTCGCCACCGGCCACCACCTCGGTGGCGGCGCCGGTGTTGACAGGCATGCCGGGCTCGCCAGGCACGCCGCCCATGCCCGGCGACCCCGCCAGCCCGGCCTAGCCGCGCCTTGCCATTTCAGATCGCACATGC
Organism: Delftia sp. ASV31; assembly: GCF_016428765.1. Lineage (NCBI taxonomy): Bacteria > Pseudomonadati > Pseudomonadota > Betaproteobacteria > Burkholderiales > Comamonadaceae > Delftia > Delftia sp. ASV31. The sequence continues at coordinate 38,643 of NZ_JAELTK010000012.1, read as the reverse complement.
GCCGCGACCACGGCCATCAGCTCACGCAGATGGCCGCGCAGCGGCTCGAAGCCCACGTTGGGCTCGCGCGTGTCCTCGTCCATGTAGACCGGGCGGCGGATCTCGATCTGCAGGCTGTGCCGGCCCAGGTGCGGCTGGCCTATGCGGCCGATCAGCTCCACGCCCTTGTAGGGCTCGTTATAGGCCACGCTGTAGCCGAAGCCCGCCAGCGTCTCGCCCACCAGCTGGATGAACTCGGGCGCGCAGGTCGTGCCGTCGCGGTCGCCCAGCACGAAGTCGGCCAGCGGCGGCGCGTCGGTACGGCCCAGGCGCTTGTAGACATCGTTGGGCATGGAGTGCAGGTTCAGGTGCCAGACGCCGCCAAAGCGCTGCACGCTGTCATCGATGGCCTGCGCCAGCGCCGCATGGTAGGGACGCCAGTAGCGCGCGATGCGGTGCTCCACCTCGGCCACCGTGCGCGGGCGTTCATACAGCGGCGTGGCCACGCCGTCCCGGCTGATGCGCTGCCAGACCAGGCCCAGGCCCTGGCGGGTCTTGACGCTGGGCGCCAGGGGCACGGGCCACTGGCCGTCGATCTGGGCGGGGTCCAGGTCGGCCTCGCTGCGGTTGGGGTCGATGTAGGTGCGCGGAAAGGTGGCCTCGATCAGCGTTGCGCCATGCGCGGGCCACTGATCCCAGAGCGCGGCCACATGCGTGTCCTCGCCACGGCGCAGCAGGGACATGGGCACGGCATGGCCGAAATCCTCGGGATAGGACGTGCCGCTGTGCGGCGAGTCGCAGACGATGGGCAGCACCTCGCCGGTGGCGGGATGCACCACGACCGGGGTGTCCGGCCGGGGGCGCAGGAAATCGGTCTGTGCCATGCGGTCCATCAGTCGAGCTTGATGTTGGCGCGCTTGGCCACGGCCGTGTAGCGCTCGATGGCGGCCTTGATCTGCTTGGCAAATTCCTCGGGCGTGTTGCCCATGGACTCGCCCGAGATGGATTTTTGCTTTTCCAGGTAGTCAGGCATGGCCATGGCCTTGTGCGCAGCCGCATTGAGCTTGTCGATGATGGGGCGCGGCGTGCCGGCAGGTGCGACCAGGCCGAACCAGCCGCCGTCGCCCATCTGCGGGAAGCCCAGCTCGGTGTAGGTGGGCACGTCGGGCAGCACGTCGGCGCGCTTGAAGGCCAGCACGGCCAGCGGGCGCAGCTTGCCGTCCTTGATGTGGGGCAGCGTGGAGGGCAGGTTGTCCGTCATGGCATTGACCTGGCCGCCCAGCGCGTCGGTGATGGCCTGGCCCGCACCCTTGTAGGGGATGTGCAGCAGGTCGATACCGGCCAGGTTCATGAAATTCTCGATGTTGGCGTGGCCCAGGGAACCTGTGCCCGGCGAGGCAAAGCTGTACTTGCCCGGGTTGGCCTTGGCCAGGGCGATGAACTCCTTCATGGTCTTGGCGGGCACGCTGGCGTTGATCACGAACACGCTGGGCACGGACATCACATTGGTGATGGGCGCGAAATCCTTGATCGGGTCGTAGGGCAGCTTGCGGAAGATGGCCGGGTTGGAGCCATGCGTGCTCACCGTGGCCATGCCGATGGTGTAGCCATCGGCCGCAGCACGCGCAATTTCGGAGGCGCCAATGGAGCCGCCCGCCCCGCCCCGGTTGTCCACCACCACGGACTTGCCCAGGATCACGCTCATCTTCTCGGCCAGCAGACGCGCCACCATGTCGGTGGAGCCGCCCGCACCAAACGGCACGACCAGGCGGATCGGCCGGCTGGGATAGTCGGCAGCCGGGCCCTGGGCCCAGGCGACGGGAGCCAAAAGAGCAGCGGCGGCGCAGGCGGCCAGGCTGGACAACAGGGTGCGGCGCATTGCCATGATGTGTTTCCTCTCGTGATGGATGAAAGAGCGGCCTGCTGCAGGGCAGGGCTTCGCGGAACAGGCGCCGATTCTGGACAGCCGCCGCACGCGCGAAAAGAGACAAGACGGCAAGCAACTATGACAAACCGTCATAATTGCGCCCGTCATGCGCATGCACTCTCCCTCGCTTTCCGAGCTGCACGCCTTTGCGGCGGCGGCGCGCCTGGGCAGCTACTCGCTGGCAGCCCAGGAGCTGTATGTCACCCAGGGCGGCATCAGCCGCGCCATCGCCCGGCTGGAAGAGCACCTGGGCTTTGCCCTTTTCGAGCGCCAGGGCCGGCGCAGCGTGCTGACCGAGGCTGGCCGTGAATATCTGCAGGCCGTCGAGCCTGCCGTCCAGTCCATCGAATCGGCCTCGGCCGCCGCACGCAGGCGCCACTTCGGCCCGCAACTGCGGTTGTCGGTGGTGCCCACGCTGTTCAGCCACTGGCTGATTCCACGCCTGCCGCGATTCAATGCCCTGCATCCGGGCATCGTCCTTTCGTTTGCCCCCTATCGGCGCGATGACCCGCTGTCCGCCGCCGAGATAGACGGCTGGCTGCGCGTGGGCAGCGAGCCCTGGCCCGCCCATGTGGTGGCCGACTATGTGGTGGGCCGCGATCTGGTGCCCATCTGCCATCCGCGCGAATTGCAGGGCCCGCAAGCCATTCGCAGCGCAGCGGATGTGCTTGCGCGCCCCTTGCTGTTTCACACCAACTATCCGGGCAACTGGGCGCGCTGGATGAGCCACCTCGGCCTGCCCGGGCCCTGCCCCGCGCCTGCGGCGGACTTCGAACTGGTGGCCCTGCTGGTCCAGGCCGTGGCCGCCGGCATGGGCGTGGCCCTGGTGCAGCGCTGCCTGGTGGAGGAAGACCTGGCCGCCGGCCGCGTGGCCCTTGCCTTGCCTGCACCCGTCCACATCGAACGCGGCTACTTTCTGTGCCGGCCGGCTGCACGGATGCCTTCCGAAGCGTTTGTGCAGTTCCGCGCATGGCTGCTGGAGCAGGCCGCGCCAAGTGCCGTGCCTCCAGCCACAGTCTCAGGCCCCTGATCGCCGGGAGAAACGCCCTCTTCCGTTGATCTGCATCAATCTTTGCTGTCGGCCATCAGCGCCAGCCGCGCGAAAGCACCCACTGGCAAAGCGCCATCACGAGGACCAGGGCGGTGTAGGTGGCTATCTTTGCATCGCGCCCGAACCACCACAAACCGGCCAGCAATACCAGCGCACCAACAACCAAATTGATAGCAACCTGCAACCACCAGGCAAGGGATTGCTGCGATTTTCCATAGATCAAAAGCGCGCAGAACATCAGGGCCGGCGACAGGAAAAGTGCAGGCGCCAGGAAGTTCAGCCAATGATTCGTACTCGCAATCCATCCCATGTGCGGGCTCCGATTCCAGGGTGTTGTGATCAGGGATGCCTGAAACTGCGCGAAATTTTATAATCCCGGGTTATGGCAGTCTGGGCACTCGGCATCAACCACCACACGGCTCCGCTTGATATGCGGGGACGTTTCGCGTTCGCGCTTGACCAGATCGTGCCCACGCTGCAGGGCCTGCGCGAATCGCTGACCGGCCCGGGCCGCCAGCACAGCGCCGTCGAGACCGCCATCCTCTCCACCTGCAACCGTACCGAGATCTACTGCGCGGCCGAAATGCCGGCCATGGACCACACGCTGCACTGGCTGGCCAACAGCGGCGGTATTTCGTCCGAATTGCTGCGCTCGCACTCCTATCTGCTGGAAGACGGCCATGTGGCGCGCCATGCCTTCCGCGTGGCCAGCGGGCTCGATTCCATGGTGCTGGGCGAGGCCCAGATCCTGGGGCAGATGAAAAATGCCGTGCGCGCCGCAGAGAACGCAGGCGCCCTGGGCAGCACGCTGAACCAGCTGTTCCAGCGCAGCTTCGCGGTGGCCAAGGAAGTGCGCAGCTCCACCGAGATCGGCGCCCACAGCATCAGCATGGCCGCTGCCGCCGTGCGGCTGGCCGGCCAGCTGTTCGAAGACCTGTCCCAGATCCGCGTGCTGTTCGTGGGCGCGGGCGAGATGATCGAGCTGGTCTCCACCCATTTCGCGGCCCGCCACCCCAAGCAGATCATGATCGCCAACCGCACGCTGGAGCGCGGCGAGAAGCTGGCTGCCCAGTTCGGCGCCGGCACCATGCGGCTGGCCGACCTGCCCGACCATCTGCATGAATACGATGCCGTGATCAGCTGCACGGCGTCCAGCCTGCCCATCATCGGCCTGGGCGCCGTGGAAAGCGCGCTCAAGAAGCGCAAGCACCGCCCCATGTTCATGGTCGATCTGGCCGTGCCGCGCGATATCGAATCCGAGGTCAAGGACCTGCGCGACGTCTACCTCTACACCGTGGACGATCTGGCCACCGTGGTGCGCACGGGCCAGGCCCAGCGCCAGGCAGCGGTCGAGCAGGCCGAAGTCATCATCGACCATGGAGTGCAAAGCTTCATGCACTGGCTGGACCAGCGCCGCCCGCAGGCGGGCGTGGTGCCGCTGATCCGCCAGCTCAACACCCAGACCGATGAATGGCGTGCGCTGGAGATTGCGCGCGCCAAGAAGCTGCTGGCCAAGGGCGAAGACATCGACACCGTGCTGGAGGCCCTGTCGCGCGGCCTCACGCAGAAAATGCTGCACGGCACCCTGGCCGAACTGCACAAGGGCGATGCCGACCAGCGCAGCCAGACCATGGACACGGTCTCGCGCCTGTTCCTGCGCTCGGCCCAAAGCGGCCCGCGCGGCACGGCCCCCGACAAGGCGCTCTAGCGGCGCTCGCCGCCCCTGCGCAGGGCCGCGCGCCAGCGGGCCTGCGGCGCCCCGGCCGCACTTGCGGCCCCTCCCCGCCCCTCCCGGTTTTTACGGCCCATCCGCCCTTCCAGGCCCCCACGTTTCCCGCCGCAGTGCTGCCCGAGCAGCCCTTCGCACCACCGCCCCACACCATGCAAGACTTTCTGCGCCAACAACTGGAGCGCTACGCCCAGCGCCTTGAAGAACTCAACTTCCTGCTTTCGCGCGAAGACATCATGGGCGACATGAAGCAGTACCGCGCCATCTCGCGCGAGCACGCGGACGTCACCGCCATTGCAGGCCGCTATGCGCGCCACAGCCAGCGCGAGGCCGATCTGGCCGCCGCGCGGGACATGCTCTCCGACCCCGACATGGCCGACATGGCGCAGGAGGAAATCGCCAGCGCCGAGGCCGAGCTGGTCCAGCTGGAGGACGAGCTGCAGCGCCTGCTGCTGCCCAAGGACCCCGATGACGCGCGCAACGCCTACCTCGAAATCCGAGCAGGCACGGGCGGCGACGAATCGGCCCTGTTCGCAGGCGACCTGGCCCGCATGTACACCCGCCACTGCGACGCCGTGGGCTGGAAGGTCGAGATCATGAGCGCCAACGAGAGCGAGCTGGGCGGCTACAAGGAAGTGGTGCTGCGCGTGGAAGGCACGGATGTGTACGGTCGCCTGCGCTTCGAATCCGGCGGACACCGCGTGCAGCGCGTGCCGGCCACCGAGACCCAGGGCCGCATCCACACCAGCGCCTGCACCGTGGCCGTCATGCCCGAGCCGGACGAAACCCAGGCCATCACGCTCAACCCGGCCGACCTGCGCATCGACACCTTCCGCGCCAGCGGCGCCGGCGGCCAGCACATCAACAAGACCGACTCGGCCGTGCGTGTGGTCCACCTGCCCACGGGCATCGTCGCCGAGTGCCAGGACGGCCGCAGCCAGCACAGCAACAAGGCCAAGGCCCTGCAGGTGCTGCAGGCGCGCCTGCAGGAGAAGGAACGCAGCGAGCGCGAAGCCAAGGAGGCCGCACTGCGCAAGGGCCTGATCGGCAGCGGCGACCGCAGCGACCGCATCCGCACCTACAACTTCCCGCAGGGCCGGCTCACGGACCACCGCATCAACCTCACCATCTACAAACTGCTGGCCGTGATGGAAGGCGACCTGGGCGATGTGCTCGACGCGCTGCAGGCCGCACGCGAGGCCGAACTGCTGGCCGAGCTGCAGGTCAACAACTGAGGCCCGGGCCATGGCCAATCCCCCCATCGTCAAAGAAGCGCTGCAGCAGGCCCAGGCCCTGGGGCTTGCGCGCATCGACGCGCAAATGCTGCTGCTGCACGTGCTCGGGCGCCAGTCTGGCGGCCGCGCCTGGCTGCTGACCCATGACGAGGACATGCTGACCGCCCCCCAGGCCGAGGCCTATGCCGCGCTGTGCGCACGCCGCCTTGGCGCGGAACCCGTTGCCTACCTGCTCGGCCACAAGGAGTTCTACGGGCTCGATCTGGCCGTGGACGCGCGTGTGCTCGACCCACGCCCCGATACCGAGACCCTGGTGGACTGGGCGCTGGAGCTCATGCCTGCCCAGACCCAGGCAGCCCCCGCTTGCCGCGTGGTGGACCTGGGCACCGGCAGCGGCGCCATAGCGCTGGCCCTGCAAAGCCAGCGCCCCGGCGCCACGGTCTGGGCCGTGGATGCCAGCGCCGACGCACTGGCCGTGGCCAGCGCCAATGCCACGCGCCTGCAACTGGGCGTGCAGTTCGCGCATGGCAGCTGGCTCCAGCCGCTGGCAGGGCAGGCACCGTTCGACCTCATCGTCAGCAACCCGCCCTATATCCGCGACGACGATCCGCACCTGCAGGCCTTGGCGCATGAGCCGCTGTCGGCGCTGGCCAGCGGTGCCGATGGCCTGGCCGATATCCGCGCCATCATCGCCCAGGCGCCCGCGCTGCTGGTCCGCGGCGGCTGGCTGCTGATGGAGCATGGCTGGGACCAGGCCGATGCCGTGGCCGCCCTGCTGCGCCATGCCGGCTTTGGCGACGTGCAGCATCGCCACGACCTGGGCGGCATTGCCCGCTGCACGGGCGGGCAATGGCAAGGGCAGGCCAGCGCTCTGACCTGAGCTCTGGCCTGGGCGCAGCAATCCCGCATGCTTTCAAAGTCCGCGCCGAGAGTGAAATAATCCCATCCATGCCGCCGCGCCTGCGGCGCCCACCACGACCCCGGAGCACCACACAGATGAGCGACACCCAGCAACGCATCGACCAACTGGTCAAGAGCAACAACATCCTGCTGTTCATGAAGGGCAGCGCCAGCTTTCCCATGTGCGGTTTCTCTGGCCGCGCCATCCAGATCCTCAAGGCCTGCGGCGTGGAAACCAAGGACATCTCCACCGTCAACGTGCTGGAAGACCAGGAAATCCGCCAGGGCATCAAGGACTACAGCAACTGGCCCACGATCCCCCAGCTCTACGTGCAGGGCGAGTTCATCGGCGGCTCGGACATCATGATGGAGATGTACGAGTCGGGCGAGCTGCAGCAGCTGCTGGCACCCAAGGCCTGAGCCTTCTCGCACCACGCGCCTTCGGCGCAGCATCGAGCCACCTTCGGGTGGCTTTTTTTCGCCTGCGCCGAGCTGCCGGCGGACTCCCCGGGCATGCCTCAGGGCCAGGGGCATGCGATGTGTGGTCGAATGGTCACATCTTTCACATCCGGAAAAGCGCGCCTGCGCCCGCTTCTCCGCCCTGCCTATGAGTCTGTCCCAAAGTCTGCTGTTGATCGTCGCGCTGATATTGACCAGTGCCTTCTTCTCCGTGGCCGAGATCTCGCTGGCCGCCTCGCGGCGCCTGCGACTGCGGCAGATGATGGAGGACGGCGAACCCCGCGCCGAACTGGTCATGAAGATGCAGGCCCAGCCGGGCGAATATTTCACGGTCACGCAGATTGGGCTCAATGCCGTCGCCATCCTGGGCGGCGTGGTGGGCGAAGGGGCATTGACCCCCTATCTGGCCGAGCTGCTGATGCTCTGGCTGCCCGACAGCCGTGCGCAGACCGTGGGCTTCCTGCTCTCGTTCGCCAGCGTCACCTCCCTGTTCATCCTGTTTGCCGACCTGCTGCCCAAGCGCCTGAGCATGGCCGAGCCCGAGGCCCTGGCCATCCGCGTGCTGCGCCCCATGCTCTGGTGCATGGCCGTGCTCAAGCCCCTGGTCTGGTGCTTCAACCACTTGGCCGACGCCGTTGCCAAGCTGTTCGGCCTGCCCACGGTGCGCGATGACCGCATCACCCACGAAGACATCCTGGCCATGACCGAAGCCGGCGCGCGCGCCGGCGTGCTGGCCGCGAAGGAGCAGCAGGTGATCGCCAACCTGTTCGAGCTGGACTCGCGCACCATCGGCTCGGCCATGACGCAGCGCGACCGCATCGCCTACTTCCACCGCGACGACCCCGATGAACTGATCCGGGTCCGCATTGCCGAGGAGCCTTTTTCCACCTACCCCGTCTGCGACGGCGACATCGACCACATCGTCGGCTATGTCGATGCCAAGGACCTGTTCCAGCGCGCGCTGAACAACCAGCCCCTGTCGCTCATGGACGATTCGCTGGTCCACAAGGTGCTGGTAGTGCCGGACCGCCTGACGCTGGCCGAGGTGCTGGAGCAGTTCCGCCAGGTGCATGAGGACTTTGCCGTCATCGTCAACGAATACAGCCTGGTGGTCGGCGTGGTCACGCTCAATGACGTGATGAGCACGGTGATGGGCGGCCTGGTCAGCCCGGGCGACGAGGAGCAGATCCTGCGCCGCGACGAGAACTCCTGGCTGATCGATGGCGTCACGCCGGTCGAGGATGTGATGCAGGCCCTGGAGCTCGACGAGTTGCCGCATTCCGAGGACTACGAAACCCTGGGCGGCTTTCTCATGGTCATGCTGCGCCGCATTCCCAGACGCACGGACACCGTGCAATGGGGCGGCTACCGCTTCGAGGTCATGGACGTGGACAGCTACCGCATCGACCAGGTGCTGGTCACGCGCATGTCGGGCAGCAGCCCGGCCGCCCCGCCCAATGCAGGCGACACGGCCGCCGCCGTGGCCAAGGTGTCCAGCATGTCGTCGGACACGTCGTCCTGAAAACGCAGCAAGGCAGGCCTGCAGGACTGCCGCCAGGCGCCAGCCTGCGGCCCCTCAGGCCGAGCGCGAGGGCTCGATCTCCCAGCGGCGCTGCGCAGCGAACACAGCATTCGGATACTGGGGCTGGCCGCGGCTGCCGTTGTAGCGGCCCAGCGCCATGTAGGCATCGCCGTTTTCGCGGTCCAGATAGTGGCGCAGGATCACGCAGCCAAAGCGCAGATTGGTCTGCATGTGGAACAGCTTGCCGATGTCGCCATCGCCGATCAGCCGCATCCAGAACGGCATGATCTGCATATAGCCGCGCGCACCCACGCTGGAGATGGCGAACTTGCGGAACGCGCTCTCCACCTGCACCAGCCCCATCACCAGCGAGACTTCCAGGCCGGCGCGCTTGGACTCGTACCAGACGGTTTGCAGGAACTCCAGCCGAGTCGCCAGTTCGGGCTTGCGCGAACGCAGGCGCTCGCTGCTGGCCGTGAGCCAGCGCAGGTAGTCCATGCGGGCCTCGGTAGAGGCAAAGCGCAGCTCGGGCGGAGCCGATCCCGTGACGGCCGAACTCAGCGCGGTGCGCACCGAATCGGCCAGCGGCTCTTCCAGCTGCCCGCCAGCCCAGGCTGGCGCGGCCACCGCGCCCAGCAACGGCGCAGCACCCAGCGAAGCCGCCAGGCGCAGGCAATCGCGGCGCGCTATCACGGGGGCCTGGCTCACAGACCCAGCCTCTGCTTGAGATGGCCCAGCACATCGGCAGCGGCCATCTTGGTCGCTTCCGTGTCGCGGCGATGCTGGTACTCAACCTGGCCTTCCTTCAGGCCGCGGTCGGACAGCACCACGCGGTGCGGCACGCCAATCAGTTCCCAGTCGGCAAACATGGCGCCCGGGCGTTCGCCGCGGTCATCCAGGATCACGTCCACGCCCAGTGCCAGCAACTCGGCATGCAGCTTCTCGGCGGCTTCCTTCACGGGCTCGCTGCGGTCCATGCCGATGGGGCAGACCACCACGGTGAAGGGTGCAATCGCGTCGGGCCAGATGATGCCGCGCTCGTCATGGTTCTGCTCGATGGCGGCAGCGGGCAGGCGCGTCACGCCAATGCCGTAGCAACCCATTTCAAACAGCGAGGGCTTACCGTTCTCCGCCAGGAAGGTGGCGTTCATGGCCTGGGAGTACTTGGTGCCCAGGTAGAACACATGGCCCACTTCAATGCCGCGCTCAATGGCCAGCTCGCCCGCGCCATCGGGGGACTTGTCGCCGGCCACCACATTGCGCAGGTCGGCCACGGCATCGGGCTCAGGCAGGTCACGGCCAAAGTTCACGCCGGTGATGTGGAAGTCGGCCTCGTTCGCGCCGCAGACCCAGTCGGCCATCACGGCCACCTCGCGGTCAACGACCAGCTTCACGGGCTTCTTCAGGCCGATGGGCCCCAGGTACCCGGGCTGGCAACCGAAGTGCTCCTCGATCTCGGCCACAGTGGCAAAGCGGAAGCCCACGTCCAGGCCAGGCACCTTGGCCACCTTGATCTCGTTCATCTCATGGTCGCCGCGCAGCAGCAGCAACCAGACCTGGCTTCCCGCCACATCGCCCTTGTCGTCGAGCTTGTCGGTGGCCAGCACCAGGGACTTCACCGTCTGCGACAGCGGCAGGCCCAGCTGGGCAGCCACGGATTCGCAGGTGCTGTTGCCCGGCGTTGCCACACGGGCCATGGCCTGGGCTGCAGCGGGACGGGGGCCTGCAGGCGCCAGGGCCTCGGCCTTCTCGATATTGGCGGCGTAGTCGCTGCTGGGGCAGTAGACGATGGCGTCTTCGCCCGTGGAGGCGATCACCTGGAATTCCTCGCTCAGATCACCGCCGATGGCGCCGCTGTCGGCACGCACGGCACGGTACTGCAGGCCGAAGCGATCGAAGATGCGCTTGTAGGCCGCGCGCATGGTCTGGTAGCTGATCTGGGCGGTGTCGCGGTCCTTGTCGAAGGAATAGGCGTCCTTCATGATGAACTCGCGGCCGCGCATCAGGCCAAAGCGCGGGCGGCGCTCATCGCGGAACTTGGTCTGGATCTGGTAGAAATTCTTGGGCAGCTGCTTGTAGCTCTTGAGCTCCTGGCGCGCAATGTCCGTCACCACCTCTTCGCTGGTGGGCTGGATCACGAAGTCACGGCCATGGCGGTCCTTGATGCGCAGCAGCTCGGGGCCCATCTTCTCGAAGCGGCCGGTCTCCTCCCACATCTCGGCAGGCTGGACCACGGGCATGGTCACTTCCACGGCACCGGCACGGTTCATTTCCTCGCGCACGATGGCCTCGACCTTGCGGATCACGCGCAGCCCCATGGGCATGTAGTTATAGATGCCTGCGCCCAGCTTCTTGATCAGGCCGGCCCGCGTCATGAGCTTGTGGCTGACCACTTCGGCATCGGCCGGAGCTTCCTTGAGGGTGGAGATGAAAAATTGGGAGGCTTTCATGGATCAGGGGCTTCGCGGGAATCGGGGCAGCGTGCTTGCCGCTGGCAAGGCACCGTGCATAATGGACACAATTCAGAAAATTGGGGTTCGATTATGCTTGACCGGGACGGATTTCGCCCGAACGTCGGCATCATCCTGCTCAACCAAAAGAACCAGGTGTTCTGGGGCAAGCGCATCCGCACCCACAGCTGGCAGTTTCCACAGGGCGGCATTGACCGGGGGGAGACACCCGAACAGGCCATGTTCCGGGAACTGCATGAGGAAGTGGGGTTGATGCCCAACCACGTTCGCGTGGTCGCCCGCACCCGGGACTGGTTGCGCTACGAGGTGCCAGACCGGTACATCCGCCGCGATGCGCGCGGACACTACAAAGGCCAGAAGCAGATCTGGTATTTGCTGCAACTCATGGGTCACGACTGGGATTTGAACCTGCGTGCTACGGACCACCCCGAATTCGACGCCTGGCGCTGGAACGACTACTGGGTGCCACTGGATGTGGTGGTGGAGTTCAAACGCGGCGTCTACGAGATGGCCCTGACCGAGCTGGCACGCTTTCTGCCACGGGGCGAGCAGCAGCGCAACCGCTATCTTCGCAGCGGCATGCGCCCCAGGGAAGCCCATGAAACAGGCCCCGAGACCTATGGCGCTCCAGGCTTGCATCCGGCGCGCTCAGGCAGCTTTCGCGTCAATCCCGGCATGGAGTTGCCGCCTGGAGCATGCTTCGATCCTGATCCACAGTCAGGGCAGCAGCAGGTCTTGCACCCCGATCCAGGCAAGGCCTGAAGCCAAAGGCTCCATGCAAAAGCGCACCCGAGGGTGCGCTTTTTCTTTGCCCCGATTGCGCAGGCATCAGTGCCCGGCAATCACCATGTTGTCGCGGTGCACCATCTCCGGGCCTGCGGAATAGCCCAGCAGGCGCTCGATCTCCACCGAGCTCTTACGACAAAGCAGGCGCGCCTCGGCACTTGCATAGTTGGCCAGACCACGCGCCACCTCGATGCCCAGCGCATCGCGCACGGCAATCACATCGCCGCGGGCGAATTCGCCATCCACATTCACCATGCCGATGGGCAGCAGGCTCTTGCCTTCGTCGCGCAGCTTGGCCACGGCGCCGGCATCCACGGACACGGAGCCGCGCAGCTGCAGATGGTCGGCAATCCACTGCTTGCGCGCCTGGTTCTTGTGGGTCTGCGCCACGAGCAGCGTGCCAATGGACTCGCCCGCAGCCAGACGCACCAGCACGTCCTGTTCGCGACCCCAGGCGATGACGGTTGAAGCACCCGACCCCGCCGCACGCTTGGCCGCGAGGATCTTGGTGATCATCCCACCCTTGCCGATGGACGAGCCCGCACCGCCCGCCATCTCCTCCAGTGCAGGATCGCCGGCATTTGCCACGTCGATGAAACGCGCATCGGGATTGCTGCGTGGATCGGCGCTGTAAAGGCCTCGCTGATCAGTCAGGATGACCAGGGCATCGGCTTCGATCAGGTTCGCCACCAAAGCACCCAGGGTGTCGTTGTCGCCGAACTTGATCTCATCGTTGACCACGGTGTCGTTCTCGTTGATCACCGGCACGATGCCCAGCTCCAGCAGCGTCAGCAAGGTGTTGCGCGCATTCAGATAGCGCTCGCGGTCCGCCAGGTCGGCATGCGTGAGCAGCACCTGGGCACTGCCCATGCCCTGCTCGCGCAGCTTGGACTCGTACATCTGTATCAGCCCCATCTGGCCCACGGCTGCAGCGGCCTGCAGCTCATGGATCTCCTTGGGCCGCGCGGCCCAGCCAAGGCGCTTCATGCCTTCAGCCACCGCGCCGCTGGAGACCATGATCACCTCGCGCCGCTGACCGCCATGGCTCTCATCCCCGCGCACCAGGGCCGCCAACTGGCGGCTCCACTCCTGGATGGCGGCTTCATCAAGACCGCGACCTTCATTGGTCACCAGGCTGGAGCCGACCTTGACCACGATGCGATGGGCATCACGCAACAAGTTGGAAGACATGGATGGATAGTGATTCTTGCAGCGCAGGCCCAGGCAGGCCGCGCCGCTGTTGTGATCAAGACGATGGGAGCAGCAGGCGGCTCTTACTCGGAATCGCGAGGGGCAAAACGCGGATCGGTGAGATCCACGCCATCACCCTCGACTTCGACGAAGCGCGGATCGATTTCCTTGGGCCCGGCCTCGATCTGCTGCTGCTCATGCACATGTTTGTAGATGGTGCGGATCAGCACTTCACAGCCTTCGCGCGTCAGGGCGGAAATCTCGAAGACCGGCCCCTTCCACTTGAAGCGCTTGACGAAGTCCTTGACGCGTGCAGCGCGCTCCTCGGCCGGCACCATGTCCAGCTTGTTGAGCACCAGCCAGCGCGGCTTGTTGTACAGCTCGGCATCGTACTTCTGCAGTTCGCCCACGATGGCCTTGGCCTGGGCCACAGGATCCACGCTGTCATCGAACGGCGCCAGGTCCACCACATGCAGCAGCAATCGGGTGCGCTGCAGATGGCGCAGGAACTGGTGACCCAGGCCCGCACCTTCCGAGGCGCCTTCGATCAGGCCAGGGATGTCGGCCACCACAAAGCTCTGCTCGGCAGCGACGCGCACCACCCCCAAATTGGGATGCAGCGTGGTGAACGGGTAGTCGGCAATCTTGGGACGCGCATTGGAGACCGCGGCAATGAAGGTGGACTTGCCCGCGTTGGGCATGCCCAACAGGCCCACGTCGGCCAGCACCTTGAGCTCCAGCTTGAGATTCTTGCGCTCGCCGGGCCAGCCCGGTGTCTTTTGCCGAGGCGCGCGGTTGATGGCGCTCTTGAAGCGCAGGTTGCCGTAGCCGCCGTCGCCACCCTTGGCAATGGTGACCACCTCACCGGCCGTCAGCAGCTCGTAGAGCACCTCGCCGGTTTCGGCATCGCTGATGATGGTGCCAACCGGCATGCGCAGCGTGATGTCGTTGCCCGCCGCACCAAACATGTCCGAGCCCTTGCCGTGCTCACCGCGCGTGGCATCGTGCCGGCGCGAGAAGCGGTAGTCCACCAGGGTATTGAGGTTGACATCGGCCACCGCGTAGACATGGCCGCCACGACCACCGTCTCCACCATCGGGACCGCCAAATTCCTTGTATTTTTCGTGCCGGAATGACACGCAGCCATTGCCGCCGTCACCGGCGGAAATGTCGATATAAGCTTCGTCGACGAACTTCATGAGGCATCCAGTTTACAAAAAGCAGTGTGCACCAGACAGCCCCAGGCCACACCTCAGAGACGGAAAAGAGGGCGAAGGCACGATGCACAACCCTCCTGAAACGACAAAGCCCCGACAGGTCGGGGCTTCGAGCGTCGAAGTGACAGGGCTTAGGCAGCCGTCACATTGACCGTGTGCTTGGACAGTGCACCCTTGACAGCAAACGACACGTGGCCGTCCACCAGAGCGTACAGGGTGTGGTCCTTGCCCACGCCGACATTGTCGCCGGGATGGAACTTGGTGCCACGTTGGCGCACGATGATCGAGCCGGCCGTGATCAGTTCACCACCGAAAGCCTTCACGCCGAGCATTTTGGGCTTGGAATCGCGCCCGTTTCGCGTAGAGCCGCCGCCTTTTTTCTGTGCCATGACTCAGCTCCTGAATTAAGCAGCGATCGCCACGATCTGCAGCTCTGTGAACTGCTGGCGATGGCCTTGGCGCTTCTGATAATGCTTACGACGGCGCATCTTGAAGATGTGCACTTTGTCGTGCTTGCCGTGAGCAACCACGGTTGCCTTGACAGACGCACCGGACACCAGAGGTGTGCCGACCTTGATTTCAGCGCCGTTGCCGACTGCCAGAACCTGATCGATCACAACTTCTTGGCCTACGTCCGCAGCAATCTGTTCTACCTTGATCTTTTCGCCGGCTGCAACGCGATACTGCTTGCCGCCGGTTTTTATGACTGCGTACATTTAAACCTCTTGAATTTGAGAGTTCCGCGAACGAATTTCCACGGAAGCCGGGGATTCTAGCACGCACTCACATTCTTTGCATGAAGCGCTTCCACCCCGCGCCCAAACAACCGCCAGGGCGGGCCGCAGGCGGGATCGCTCTTCCTATAATTGCCGATCCACTTGGCGGCCACAGTACCTTGACCACAGCTCTCTCCACCCCCAATCCGCTTGCCCTGATCACTGACGACATGCGCGAGGTGGATCATGTGATCGCCCAGCGCCTGACGACCACCGTCCCGCTGATTGCCCAGATCTCCCAGTACATCATCGCTGCCGGCGGCAAACGCCTTCGCCCGGCCCTGCTGCTCATGGTCTGCAATGCGCTGGGCTACGAAGGCAGGGACAGGCATGTCCTGGCGGCCGTGGTCGAGCTGATTCATACCGCCACCTTGCTGCACGACGACGTGGTGGACGAGTCCACCCTGCGCCGTGGCCGCCCGACGGCCAACGAGACCTTCGGCAATCCGGCCAGCGTGCTGGTCGGCGACTTCCTGCACTCGCGCTCCTTCCAGATGATGGTGGAAGTGGGCAGCATGCGTGTGCTCAAGATCCTCTCGGACGCCACCAACGTGATCGCCGAAGGCGAGGTGCAGCAGCTCATCAACACCCATGATGCCTCTCTGGACGAAGCCGGCTACCTGCACGTCATCCGCTCCAAGACCGCCCAGTTGTTCGAGGCCAGCGCCCAGCTGGGCGCCGTGCTGGCCGACGCACCCCGCGAGATCGAACAGGCCTGCGCCATCTATGGCCAGGCCCTGGGCACCGCCTTCCAGATCATTGACGACGTGCTCGACTACACAGGAGACACCCAGGAAATGGGCAAGAACCTGGGCGACGACCTGCGCGAAGGCAAGTGCACCCTGCCGCTGATTGCCGCCATGCAGCGCGGCACTCCGGAGCAGGCTGCCATCGTGCGCAACGCCATCGAGCAGGGCTCAACCGAGCAGTTGTCTGCCGTTGTGGATATCGTGCGCAGCACAGGCGCGCTGGATGTGGCACGCGAAGCCGCCCATGCCGAGGCACGCCGCGCCATTGACGCAATAAATGTGCTCCCGAGCAATTTGCATACGGCAAGTTTGCTACAATTAGCCTCTCAGCTTTTGGAGCGACGCACCTGATTTCAGGCTGCATTGCTTTGTCTAAAAAAGCAACGGGGTGTAGCTTAGCCTGGTAGAGCGCTACGTTCGGGACGTAGAGGCCGGAGGTTCGAATCCTCTCACCCCGACCATTTCTGGTCACTTCATCACCACGCCACCATTGAGCCAGGTTCAAGACCTGGGTGCGCAGCAGTGCGTCTGGCCTTTCAAGCCTTCAGGGATGATAGGATAAATGTCCTTTCCTCTCAAACGTCTTGCTACATGGCTGTTGCTGACTCCTCGCTCAAGAATGCTTCCGCTGTTGCATCGCTTCCCGGCATCGGGCGAGCCCTGATATCAGCAGGCAAGGTATCGCAGCAGGCAGCGGAAGCCGCCGCCAGCAAGGCCGGCGCCAACCGCACCTCGTTCATTGCCGAGTTGAGCAACGCGGGCATCCTCTCGGCCCTGGAAGTGGCCGAGACGGTCTCCACCATGTTCAGCGCGCCGCTGCTCGATCTTGATGCCGTCAACGCCGCGCGCCTGCCGCATGAGCTGCTGGACGCCAAGATCATCAGCTCCTATCGCGTCCTCCCCTTGAGCAAGCGCGGCAACCGCATCACGGTGGCCACGGCCGACCCGACACAGCAGGAAGCTGCAGAGCAGATCAAGTTCACCACCCAGCTAGGCGTGGATTGGATCATCGTCGAGGCCGACAAGCTGGAACGCCTGATAGCTCAGCAGAGCAAAAGCGCCAGCGAAGCCATGGAGAGCTACAGCGGGGGCGGCGATTTCGAGTTCGGCGACCTCAAGCCCGACGAGGTTGCCGAGGAGAAGGACAACACGGCGGCAACGGATGTCGAGGACGCGCCCATCGTCAAGTTCCTGCACAAAATGCTGCTCGACGCCTTCAACATGCGCGCGTCGGACCTGCATTTCGAGCCCTACGAACATCAGTATCGCGTGCGCTTCCGGATTGACGGCGAGTTGCGCGAGATCGCATCCCCCCCCATTGCGATCAAGGAGAAGCTGGCCTCGCGCATCAAGGTGATCTCGCGCATGGACATCTCGGAAAAGCGGGTTCCGCAAGACGGGCGCATGAAGCTCAAGGTGGGTCCGGACCGCGTCATCGACTTTCGCGTGAGCACCCTGCCCACGCTCTTCGGCGAGAAGATCGTGATCCGTATCCTTGACCCGAGCTCGGCCAAGATGGGCATTGATGCCCTGGGCTACGAACCCGAGGAAAAGGCTCGCCTGATCGAAGCCATCGGGCGCCCCTACGGAATGATTCTGGTGACAGGCCCCACGGGCTCGGGCAAGACGGTGTCGCTGTACACCTGCCTGAACATGCTGAACAAGGCCGGGGTGAACATCGCGACGGCAGAAGACCCCTCGGAAATCAACCTGCCCGGCGTCAACCAGGTCAACGTGAACGAAAAGGCAGGCCTCACCTTTGCGACGGCGCTCAAGGCCTTCCTGCGCCAGGATCCCGACATCATCATGGTCGGTGAAATCCGCGACCTGGAAACCGCCGACATCTCGATCAAGGCCGCGCAGACCGGTCACTTGGTGCTGTCCACGCTGCACACCAACGACGCACCGACCACGTTGACGCGCATGCGCAACATGGGCATTGCCCCCTTCAACATCGCATCGAGCGTGATCCTGATCACCGCCCAGCGGCTGGCCAGGCGCCTGTGCCCCCAGTGCAAGGAGCCTGCGGATATCCCGCGGGAGGCGCTGCTGGAGGCGGGCTATGACGAGGCGGACATCGATGGCAGCTGGGTCACCTACAAGCCCGTGGGCTGCCAGGCATGCAACAACGGCTACAAGGGACGCGTCGGCATCTACCAGGTGATGCCGATCAGCGAGGAAATCCAGCGCATCATCCTGCAGGACGGCAGCGCACTGGAGATCGCGGCACAGGCCAAGCGTGAAGGCGTGCGGTCTCTGCGCGGATCCGGACTGCACAAGGCCAGGCTAGGACTGACCTCGCTCGAAGAAGTGCTGGCAGTCACCAATGAGTAAATAGCGCGGACAGCGCAGACAACAAAAGAGGGAGCACGATGGCCACAGCCGCGTCCAAGGGAATCAAGGACTTTGTCTTCGAGTGGGAAGGCAAGGATCGCAACGGCAAGATCATTCGAGGCGAAACCCGGGCCGGAGGCATCAATCAGGTCCAGGCCATGCTGCGCCGCCAGGGCGTGCTCCCCAGCAAGATCAAGAAGCGCCGTACGCGCGGTGGCAAGAGGATCAAGCCCAAGGACATCGCACTGTTCACGCGCCAGATGGCCACGATGATGAAGGCCGGCGTTCCGCTGCTGCAGGCCTTCGACATCGTCGGGCGCGGCAACACCAACCCCAGTGTCACGCGCCTGCTGGCCGATATCCGCTCCGACGTGGAGACGGGCACGTCGCTGAATGCGGCCTATCGCAAGCACCCCATGTACTTCGATAGCCTCTACTGCAATCTGGTGGAGGCCGGGGAAGCGGCCGGTATCCTGGAGGCCCTGCTCGATCGGCTGGCCACCTATATGGAAAAAACCGAGGCCATCAAGTCCAAGATCAAGTCCGCCTTGATGTATCCGATTTCGGTGGTCGTCGTGGCTTTCGTCGTCGTGACCATCATCATGATCTTCGTGATTCCCGCCTTCAAGGAAGTGTTCACCTCCTTCGGCGCGGATCTGCCGGCACCGACGCTGTTCGTGATGGGTATCAGCGACATCTTTGTCCAATGGTGGTGGGTGATCTTCGGCGTGATCGGAGGCGGCTTCTACTTCTTCATGCAGGCCTGGAAGCGCAATGAGCGCATGCAGCAGTTCATGGATCGTGCAATGTTGAAGATGCCGGTCTTTGGCGTGCTGATCGAAAAGTCCTGCGTTGCACGCTGGACACGCACGCTGTCGACCATGTTTGCTGCAGGCGTTCCACTGGTCGAAGCACTGGATTCCGTCGGCGGCGCCTCCGGGAATGCCGTCTACGCCAATGCCACCGAGAAGATCCAGCAGGAAGTCTCCACCGGCACCAGCCTCACGGTGGCCATGACCAATGCCAACGTCTTTCCCTCCATGGTGCTGCAGATGTGCGCCATCGGCGAGGAATCCGGCTCCATCGACCACATGCTCGGCAAGGCGGCCGATTTCTACGAAGAGGAAGTCGATGACATGGTGGCCGGCCTGTCCAGCCTGATGGAACCCATCATCATCGTCTTCCTGGGCACCCTGATCGGCGGCATCGTGGTTTCGATGTATCTGCCCATCTTCAAGCTGGGTCAGGTGGTCTGATGGTTTTGGAACTCTGGATGCAGGCTGCATTGGGCGGCCTGCTGGGCCTGTTGGTTGGCAGCTTTCTCAACGTGGTGGTGCATAGGCTGCCCCGCATGATGGAACAGCAATGGAATGCGGAATGCGCCCAATGGGCGCAGGAGCAATCCGGCGCTGCGCCTGCCCCTGCCGAGGCCCCCCTGAGCCTGAGCCGCCCCCGTTCGCGCTGCCCGCATTGCGGCCATGCCATCCACTGGTACGAGAACATTCCCGTGCTCAGCTATCTGGCGCTGCGCGGCCGGTGCTCGGAATGCAAGGCATCGATCAGCATCCGCTACCCGCTGGTGGAACTGGCCTGCGCTGCGCTATTCGCCTACTGCGCGGCGCAATGGGGCATCACGCCCACAGGCGCTGCCTGGTGCCTTTTCAGCGCAGCCTTGCTAAGCCTGGCATTGATCGATTGGGATACCACACTGCTCCCCGACGACATCACCCTGCCCTTGCTGTGGGCCGGGCTGCTTTCATCTGCACTGCACTGGACCGCCGTGCCTCTGGCCGACGCGGTCTGGGGTGCTGCAGCGGGCTATCTCTCGCTGTGGCTGGTCTACTGGGCCTTCAAGCTGGCCACCGGCAAGGAAGGCATGGGCTACGGCGACTTCAAGCTGTTTGCCGCGCTGGGGGCCTGGTTCGGCTGGCAGGCTCTTGTGCCCATCATCCTGATCTCGTCCGTGATTGGCGCCATCGTGGGCATTGCGCTGAAGATCAACAGCCGCCTGCGCGAAGGTGGCTATGTTCCCTTTGGCCCCTTTCTTGCGGGCGCCGGCTTTGCCGCCATGGTGTTCGGACCCCAGCAGATGCTGCAATCCCTGTTGGCGGCCATCGGTCTTTGATCCGACACTGCGGCATGGAATCCAGCAACGCCCCGCCACCACGTCCGCACCCGCGTCCTTTCCGGCTGGGCCTGACCGGCGGCATCGGCAGCGGCAAGAGCACCGTGGCCGCACAGCTTGCCTTGCGCGGAGCAAGCATCATCGATGCCGACCAGATCTCGCGCAGCCTCACCGCCCCGGCAGGTGCCGCATTGCCCGAGATTGCGCGCAGCTTCGGGCCTGAACTGATCGATGCGAACGGTGCTCTGGACCGTGCGCGCATGCGCGAACTGGTCTTCCAGCAGCCTGCCGCACGCCAGCAGCTGGAAGCCATCATCCACCCCCTGGTGGCTCGGCAAACGGCCCTTGAAGTCCAGCAGGCCACCGATGCCGGATGCGCGCTCATCGTGCATGACATCCCTCTGCTTGTGGAGTCCGGCCGCTGGCCTGCCCTGCTCGATGCCGTGCTGGTCGTGGACTGCCGGACGGAAACACAGATCGCACGCGTCATGGCCCGCAACGGATTGCCCCGCGATGCCGTGCAAGCCATCATCGCCGCCCAGGCCACCCGCGCGGCAAGGCTGGCGGCAGCCGACTGGGTGATCTACAACGACGAAGCCATGACGATAGAGGCTTTGCACGCATGCACCGATCGAATCTCGGCATGGTTCGGGCTATGATGCACGCCATGGCTTGGCCTGTGCGTGTAATTCAGCATGTGCACGACGTAGACAGCTGATTCCTGAGCACCCCGAGGAGCCCAGCAAGCGTGATCCTGTACGAATATCCTTTCAATGAGCGCCTGAGGACCTACCTCAGGCTGGAGCAGCTGTATCGCCGCCTGGGCGAGCTGCTGTCGCGCGCTCATTCCATCGATCACCATTTCGCGCTGGTCACCATCTTCGAGATCATGGACGTGGCAGCACGCACCGACCTGAAGACGGACGTGCTCAAAGACCTCGAACGCCACAAAAGCCTGCTCGACAGCCTGCGCGGCAACCCCGATATCGCCGAGCACATGCTCGACCAGGTGTCCCGCCATGTGGAGCAGTGCTTTGCCCAACTCAATGCCCAGAACGGAAAGGCCGGCCAGTCCCTGACCGACAACGAATGGCTGATGGCCGTGCGCAGCCGCATCGGCATCCCTGGCGGCACCTGCGGTTTCGATTTGCCGGCCTATCACGCCTGGCAGTTCCATGACCCCCAGGTGCGACTGCGTGATCTGGAGGACTGGGCCAGCACACTGACCCCGCTGGGTCAGTCGCTGCAGCTGCTGCTCAAGATGCTGCGCGAAACCGGCGTGCCGCAATGGGTGGCAGCAGAAAAGGGCGTGTTCCAGCAGGCCATGCCGCCCGGTCGCAGCTTTCAGCTGCTGCGCCTTCGCATAGACCCTGCGTTGAATCTTGTTCCGGAAATCAGCGGCAACCGCCTGCTGGTTTCAGTGCGCCTGCTTCGCCCCGAGAGCGGCGCCAAACCCCAGCCTTGCAGCGAAGATGCCTCGTTCGAGGTCACGCTTTGCAGCTGATGGAAAAGACTGCCGGCATGTCCACGAAAGCCACACCCTCTGCCGATGCATCATCCGCAGGGCCCACGGTGCGCTGCCCGACCTGCAGCGGCCCCAGCCTGTTCGCGCCGGCCAACCGCTTTCGGCCCTTTTGCAGCGAGCGCTGCTACCAGATCGACCTGGGCGCCTGGGCCAACGAGGAATTCCGCGTGCCTGCGCCCATGCCTCCCGAGGATTCGCCCTTCGGCGATCCTCGCACTGAACCCTGAACAGGCCTGTTCAGACTTTCGGTTGGCCTGCCTCGTAGAAGCCGGCATCAAAAGGCAGCCCACGTTCCTCGCTGAGCCATTGCAGCACCGGATAGGCGCCAGGCAGCACCGGCTGCACCTGCAGCGGAAGTTGCTGCCAGGCCATCTGCTGGCCTTCTCGCATCTCGAACTCCCCGCTCCAACGCGTGATCTTGCACCAGTGCAGGCGCACCAGGGCATGCGGATAGTCATGCTCGGTCACCTTCCAGACGGGGGCTGCCGCGATCTCGACGCCCAGCTCTTCCTGAAGCTCGCGACGCAATGCCTGCTCCACGGTTTCGCCGGATTCGATCTTCCCGCCAGGGAACTCCCAATAGCCGGCATAGGGCTTGCCAGGCGGCCGGCTGGTGATCAGCAGCGCGCCATCGGACTCGCGCAGGAGCACGCCAACGGCGACTTCGGTGTGCTTGCGCTGGGCCGGCGCTTGAGACGGCGGTTGAGACTGGGCAGCATCGGCGCCGGCGTTCAGAGAGATTTCTTTTTCAGTCACTTGATCTTTCGCAAAAAACCGCCCGGCCCCAAGGCCGGGCAGCAGGCTTGTCAGAGCTCGGCCTCTTCGGCCAGCCCTTGGACATCGGCGATGCCGGTCTGGCGCTGGTTCGGGCGCTCGGCGCGGCCCGCATAGTCACGGGCGAACTGATGGGCCACACGGCCGCTGCGCGAGCCACGCTCCAGCGCCCAGACCAGGGCCTCAGGACGCGCGGCCTCGATCGTGGCCTGGTCCAGTCCCAGGGCCTCCAGCCATTGAGCCACCACGCGCAGGTACTCGTCCTGGCTGAAGGGATAGAAGCTCACCCACAGGCCGAAGCGCTCGGACAGCGAGATCTTTTCCTCAATCACCTCGCCGGGATGCAGCTCGCCATCCTCGCCGCGCTGGTAGGTCAGATTCTCGGACTGGTACTCCGGCAGCAGATGGCGGCGATTGCTGGTCGCATAGACCAGCACGTTCGGGCTGGCGGCGCTGACCGATCCATCCAGAATGGACTTCAGGGCCTTGTAGCCAGGCTCGCCTTCCTCAAAGCTCAGATCGTCGCAATAGATGATGAACTTCTCGGGCCGGCCGGCCACCACATCGACGATGTCGGGCAGGTCCGTCAGATCGGCCTTGTCCACCTCGATCAGGCGCAGGCCCTGCGACGAAAAGGCATGCAGGCAGGCACGGATCAGCGAGGATTTGCCCGTGCCGCGCGCGCCGGTGAGCAGCACGTTGTTGGCCGTGCGGCCGGTCACGAACTGCTCGGTGTTGCGCGCGATCTTGTCCTTTTGCACATCGATGTTCTGCAGGTCGGACAGTTGCATGGCGCCGACGTGGCGCACGGGCTCCAGCAGGCCGCAGCCGTTGGCGCGCTTGCGATAGCGCCAGGCGATGGCGGTATTCCAGTCTGCGGGGGATTGCAGCGGCTGGGGCAGG
Source organism: Delftia sp. ASV31 (assembly GCF_016428765.1). Taxonomy (NCBI): domain Bacteria; kingdom Pseudomonadati; phylum Pseudomonadota; class Betaproteobacteria; order Burkholderiales; family Comamonadaceae; genus Delftia; species Delftia sp. ASV31. Next base: position 14,990 of record NZ_JAELTK010000012.1, on the reverse strand, counting down.
ATGGCCTCGATGCGCTGCATCAGCTGCTCGGCGCGCTGCACGAGTTGCAGCAAGGGGGCGGCGACGGCTTCTGTGGGCAATGTCATGGATGTCTCTCGAATACGGATCTCACGGCCACCGACGCTGGATATGCCCGGGAATCGAGATGGATCTCATGCCAACGCCAGAGCTTTTGCGCGCCGGCCGCCATTGAAAGCTGGCAGCAGCCAGGCACAAGGCCTGCGGCTGCCGGCGGCACGGTGGGTGGAGAGTCAGGAGCGGTAGTCGGCGTTGATGCTCACGTAGTCGTGGCTCAGATCGCAGGTCCACACGGTCTGCTCGGCCTCCCCTCGGCCCAGTAGCACGCGCACGATGATCTCCTGCTGCTTCATCACGCGCTGGCCGTCTTCCTCCTGATAGGCAGGGTTGCGGCCGCCATTGACTGCGACATGCACATCGTTCAGGTACAGGTCGATCTTGGTCTGGTCCAGATCGTCGATGCTAGCATAGCCAACCGCCGCGAGGATGCGGCCCAGGTTCGGGTCGCTGGCAAAGAACGCCGTCTTCACCAGGGGCGAATGCGCGATGGAGTAGGCCACCAGGCGGCACTCGGCCTCGGTCTTGCCACCCTCCACCTTGACGGTGATGAACTTGGTGGCACCTTCGCCATCGCGCACGATGGCCTGGGCCAGCAAACGCGACACATCCAGCAATGCGGCCTTCAGGGCCTGGCCTTCGGCGCTGGTCAGCGAAGTGATCTGCGCATTGCCGGCCTTGTGCGTGGCCACCAGCACAAAGGAATCGTTGGTCGATGTGTCGCCGTCGATGGTCACGCGGTTGAACGAGCCGTCGGCCAGCTCCTTGACCAGGGGCTGCAGCAGCTCGGGAGCGATGGCCGCATCGGTGGCCAGAAAGCCCAGCATGGTCGCCATGTTGGGGCGGATCATGCCCGCGCCCTTGCTGATGCCTGTGATGCTCACGCGCTTGCCGCCAATGTCCACGGCCCGGCTGAAGGCCTTGGGCAGGGTGTCGGTGGTCATGATGCCCTCGGCAGCCGTGCCCCAGTTGTCGGCCTTGGCTGCGGCAATGGCGGCCGGCAGGCCGGCTGCAATGCGGTCCACAGGCAGCTCTTCCATGATCACGCCAGTGGAGAACGGCAGGATCTGCTCGGGCTTGAGCTGCAGCAGCGCTGCCAGATCTGCGCAGGTACGGCGCGCACGTGCCAGGCCGTCGGCGCCAGTGCCCGCATTGGCATTGCCTGTGTTGATGACCATGGCACGGATGGCGCCCGCTGTCTGAACCAGATGCTCGCGGCTGACCTGCACAGGCGCTGCGCAGAAACGGTTCTGCGTGAATACGCCAGCCACCGAAGCGCCCTCGTCGAGCAGGAACACGGACAGGTCCTTGCGGTTGGCCTTGCGCACACCGGCTTCGGTGACGCCGATGCGAACGCCGTTGATCGCCAACAGGTCGGCGTGCACGGGAGCGGAGAGATTCACAGGCATTGAGGGGCTTCCTACAGTGAAAGAAAAACGCGCTCCATTATCGGAACAAACCGGAGCGGCACGTATTTCATCGACCTTAAAAAAGAAAACGGCACGGAGTGTATCCGTGCCGTTTTCCGTGTCTTGCGGTGTCTTACGACGCCCGCCGCATCACGACAGCTTGCCGTGGCACTGCTTGTACTTCTTGCCGCTGCCGCAGGGGCAGGGATCATTGCGGCCCACGCGAGCGCCTTCGGGCAGCTCCAGCGGCTCGTCTTCGACGGAGCCACCGATGTCGCCATCCGACGGAGCGCCATAGGTCATGTGCTCCAGGCTGTGGGCGCTGCGCTGCTCCAGGGCCTCGGTGGCCTGCTCCACCTGTTCGCGCGACTGCACCTGCACGGTCATCAGCACGCGCGTGACCTCGGTCTTGACCTGGTCGATGAGCTGGCGGAACAGCTCGAAGGCCTCGCGCTTGTATTCCTGCTTGGGCTGCTTTTGCGCATAGCCGCGCAGGTGGATGCCCTGGCGCAGATAGTCGAGTGCAGACAGGTGGTCACGCCAGTTGGTGTCGAAGCTTTGCAGTAGGACGGCGCGCTGGAATTGCGTGAAGTTCTCGCGGCCGATCAGCTCGACCTTGGCATCGAACACTTCGCGGGCGGCCTGCAGTACCTTTTCGAGGATTTCCTCGTCGGTGATGGCATGCGCGGACTGCACCTGCGACTGCAGCGGCAGCTGGATGCGCCATTCGCTTTCCAGCGCCTTTTCCAGACCGGCCAGGTCCCACTGCTCTTCCATGGACTCGGCAGGAACGTACTGGCGCACCAGATCGGACACCACGTCGTCGCGCATCACCGTGATCATCTCGTACAGGTCCGAGGCGTCGAGGATCTCGTTGCGCTGCTGGTAGATCACCTTGCGCTGGTCGTTGGACACGTCGTCGTATTCGAGCAGCTGCTTGCGGACGTCGAAGTTGCGGGCCTCGACCTTGCGCTGAGCGCCTTCGATGGAGCGGGTCACGATGCCGGCTTCGATGGCTTCGCCATCGGGCATCTTCAGGCGGTCCATGATGGCGCGCACACGGTCGCCAGCGAAGATGCGCATCAGCGCATCGTCCAGGCTCAGGTAAAAGCGCGAGGAGCCGGGATCGCCCTGGCGGCCCGAACGGCCACGCAGCTGGTTGTCGATACGGCGCGATTCATGGCGCTCCGTGGCGATGATGCGCAGGCCACCCAGGGCCGAGACCTTGTCGTGCTCGATCTTCCAGTCTGCGCGCATTTGTTCGATGCGCTGCTGGCGTTCGGCTTCGGACAGGGATTCATCGGCCTCGACAGCAGCCACCTGCTTTTCGATGTTGCCGCCCAGCACGATGTCGGTGCCGCGGCCGGCCATGTTGGTGGCGATGGTGATCATGCCGGGACGGCCGGCCTGGGCCACGATGTCGGCCTCGCGCTCGTGCTGCTTGGCGTTGAGCACCTGGTGGGGCAGGTTTTCCTTGTTGAGCAGCTCGTCGATGATTTCGGAGTTCTCAATCGAAGTCGTGCCCACCAGCACGGGCTGGCCGCGCTCATAGCATTCACGGATATCGCGGATCGCCGCCTCGTACTTCTCGCGCGTGGTCTTGTAGACACGGTCGAGCTGGTCGTCGCGCTTGCTGGGACGGTTGGGCGGAATCACCATGGTCTCGAGACCATAGATTTCCTGGAATTCGTAGGCCTCGGTATCGGCCGTGCCCGTCATCCCAGCCAGCTTGCCGTAGAGACGGAAGTAGTTCTGGAAGGTGATCGAGGCCATGGTCTGGTTCTCGGCCTGGATGGTCACGCCTTCCTTGGCCTCGACCGCCTGGTGCAGGCCGTCGCTCCAGCGCCGGCCTGCCATCAGGCGGCCCGTGAACTCGTCAACGATGACGATCTCGCCGTTCTGCACCACATAGTGCTGGTCACGGTGGTAGAGGTTGTTGGCACGCAGCGCCGCGTAGAGATGGTGGACCAGGGTGATGTTGGCCGGGTCGTACAGCGAGGCGCCCTCGGCAATCATGCCGGCGTGGCCCAGCAGGCGCTCTGCGGCCTCGTAGCCCTGGTCGGTCAGGAACACCTGGTGGCTCTTCTCGTCCACGGTGAAGTCGCCGGGCTTGGTCACGCCTTCGCCGGTGCGCGGGTCGGCCTCGCCTTCCTGGCGCACCAGGTTGGGAACGATCTTGTTCATGGCCACGTACATGGCCGTGTGGTCTTCGGCCTGGCCGCTGATGATCAGCGGCGTGCGGGCCTCATCGATCAGGATGGAGTCCACCTCGTCGACGATGGCGTAGTTGAGCACGCGCTGAACGCGGTCGCCCGACTCGTAGACCATGTTGTCGCGCAGGTAGTCGAAGCCGTATTCGTTGTTCGTGCCGTAGGTGATGTCGCTGTTGTAGGCGGCCTGCTTTTCCTCGCGCGGCATGTTGGGCAGGTTGATGCCCACCGACAGTCCGAGGAAGTTGTACAGCTTGGCCATCCAGGTCGCATCGCGATTGGCCAGATAGTCGTTCACGGTCACCACGTGCACGCCATTGCCCGACAGTGCGTTCAGGTAGACCGGCAGCGTGGCGGTCAGCGTCTTGCCTTCGCCGGTGCGCATTTCTGCGATCTTGCCGTAGTGCAGCGCCATGCCGCCCAGCAGCTGAACGTCGAAGTGGCGCATCTTCATGACGCGCTTGGAGCCCTCGCGCACCACGGCGAAGGCTTCGGGCAGCAGGTCGTCCAGCGACTCGCCCTTGGCCACACGTTCCTTGAACTCCTGCGTCTTTGCACGCAGAGCCTCGTCGCTGAGCTTCTCGTAGTCGGGCTCCATCGCATTGATGCGAACAACCGTCTTGCGGTATTGCTTGAGAAGCCGATCGTTTCGGCTGCCGAATAGTTTGGTGAGGAAGTTGGTGGCCATGCGAAAAAGACACACCGCCACCCGCTGAAGCGGACTGCGGTGTGCCTGGAATCCCTAGATTGTTGGATTTCAGATGGGGCCGCTCCACCTGCCTGCAAGTGCTCTTCTGAAGAACACATGCGACCGGGCCGAAGCGAGAACCGAACAATTGATTCTAACTGCCTCTGTCCAACCCTCTCTCAGGCAGGCCGACGCATGCAGCCGCACAGCCCCGAACCCGAATCCCCGGACCCGCGCCCCCCCAGATGCTGCTATAACGACCCTCCGGGCCGGCGCATGCCAACGCTGCCAGTCCAGCCCTTCAAGCCCATGACCTTCACACGCCGCCACCACGCCGTCACCGCCCTGCACGCCGTCGAGAACTCGCCCACGCTGGCGCGGCTCGCACAGCTCACCCGGGACTCCAGCAATCGCCTGACGGCCATCCTGCCCCTGGTGCCGCCGCTGCTGCGCGCCAGCCTGCAGGCAGGCCCCATCGAGGGCAGCACCTGGTGCCTGCTGGTGCGAAACAATGCGGCGGCCGCCAAGATCCGCCAGTTGCTTCCCGCCATGGCCGCCCACCTGCGCACCAAGGGGTGGGATGTGACCGAGATCCGGCTCAAAGTGCAGGCCTGATCGGCCGCTGAAACAAACGCGGTCGGAAATGAAGAAAGCAATGAAAAAAGGCCTCCGAAGGAGACCTTTTGGTGCCGGTTGTCGGATTCGAACTGACGACCTACCGCTTACAAGGCGGGTGCTCTACCAACTGAGCTAAACCGGCGAAGCACGAATTCTAGCGCAGAAAAAGACCGCTTCAGCCGTTCCCGGCGTCTGCGAACACGCTTGCGCGCGTGATCGCAGGCCCAGGGTACGAAAAACCTACTTCACCAGCTTCAGCGAGGGCCGCGTGCCCGAGGGCGGCGGCGTGCGCGGGGGCTCTTCATCATCGCCCTCGTTCTGGATACTCACCAGCTGCACCACGCGTTCGTCGGCAGCTGGCTCGGCCGGCACTTCAGCAACTGCGTCCTGCGACACAGGCTCATCGGATTCCTGCTGGACCGAAACTTCGTTGTCGGCGTCGGCATCCGACTCCGGCGCCGGGAAAGCCATGCCTTGCCCGGTCTCCCGTGCGTAGATGGCCATCACCTGCTCGACAGGCACCATGATTTCGCGTGGCTTGCCGCCAAAGCGGGCCGTGAAGCTGATGAAGTCATTGCCCATCTGCAGGCCGCTGGTGGCGTCGTAGCTGACGTTGAGCACGATCTCGCCGTCGCGCACAAACTCGCGCGGCACCTGCACGTTGCGGTCCACGCGCACTGCGATGTGGGGTGTGAAGCCGTTGTCGGTGCACCACTCGTACAGGGCCCGGATCAGGTAGGGGCGGGTGGAAGTTGCTTCGGGGGCAGTCATGACGATCCCAGGAAAAGAGTGGTCGTAATACGAAAACGGGCAGGATGGCGACCGGTTGACCGCCTTCCCTGCCCGCGCAATCAGTCGTCAACCGATGCGAATTATTTGCGCATCACCTTCTCGGAAGGCGTCAGCGCTTCGATGTAGGCAGGGCGCGAGAAGATGCGCTCGGCGTACTTGAGCAGCGGGGCGGCGTTCTTGGACACCTCGATGCCGTAGTAGTCCAGGCGCCACAGCAGCGGGGCAATGGCCACGTCCAGCATGGAGAAGTTCTCGCCCAGCATGTACTTGTTCTTGAGGAACACGGGAGCCAGTTGCGTCAGGCGGTCGCGGATGTGGGCGCGCGCCTTTTCGATGGCCTTTTCGTTGCCCTTGACGTTGCGCTCCTCGAGCGTGCTCACGTGCACGAACAGCTCCTTCTCGAAGTTCAGCAGGAACAGGCGCACGCGGGCGCGGTCCACCGGGTCGCCGGGCATCAGTTGGGGATGCGGGAAGCGCTCGTCGATGTACTCGTTGATGATGTTCGATTCGTACAGGATCAGGTCGCGCTCGACCAGGATGGGCACCTGGCCGTACGGGTTCATCACGCTGATGTCTTCAGGCTTGCTGAACAGGTCCACATCGCGGATCTCGAAGTCCATGCCTTTTTCGAACAGGACGAAACGGCAACGGTGTGAAAAGGGGCAGGTCGTTCCCGAATAAAGCACCATCATGGTGGAGGCTCCTAAAAATCAAAAAGAGTGGGTCGCTCGCGGCGCCCACTCTGCACACAGTTCAGCCGCGCAATCGCTTGCACGACCTTCTGCAGTCACGGTTTTATTTGACGTCTTTCCAGAACGCGGCGTTGAGGCGCCATGCAATGAAGATGAAGACCGCCAGGAAAAGCAGCACGCCCACGCCAATGCGGATGCGGCTGTTCTGTGCCGGCTCACCCATCCATTGCAGGTAGTTCACCAGATCGCCAACTGCCTGATCGTACTGCACTGGGCTCATGGAGCCGGGAGAGACCTGCTCCCACCCCTTGAAAACCTGGGTCTTCACGCCGTGCTCCTCAGCTTCTTCGAAGATGGCACGGCGCTCGCCCTGCAGTTGCCACAGTGCATGGGGCATGCCTACGCTGGGGAAGGCCAGGTTGTTCCAGCCCGTGGCCTTGGTGTCATCGCGGTAGAAGGTGCGCAGGAAGGTGTAGAGATAGTCGGCACCCGTGCCGTTGTGGCCTGCGCGCGAGCGCGCGATCACCGTCAGATCCGGCGGATTGGCACCGAACCACTCCTTGGCTTCCTTCGGGTTGATGGCCGCCTTCATGGTCTCGCCCACCTTGTCGGTGGTGAACAGCAGGTTGTCCTTGATTTCCTGCTCGGTCAGCCCGATGTCCTTCAGCCGGTTGAAGCGCATGAATGCGGCCGAATGGCAGCTCAGGCAGTAGTTGACGAACAGCTTGGCGCCGTTTTGCAGCGATGCCGTGTCATTGGTCTTGCCCGGGGCCTTGTCCCAGGCGATGCCGCCTTCGGAAGCCTGTGCACCGGTCATGATGCCCAGGGCCGCGATCAACGTGAGAATCAGTTTCTTCATTGTTGTTCTCTCCAGCTTCAGTGCGGCTTGAACGTCACACGATCGGGAACGGGTTTGGTCTTGCCCAGGCGGCTCCACCAGGGCATCAGCAGGAAGAAGCCGAAGTAGAACAGCGTTCCGACCTGGGATACGCGCTCGCCTATGGGCGAAGGCGGCTGCACACCGAGATAGGCCAGGATCACGAAGTTGATCACGAAGATGCCGTAGAGGTACTTGTGCCAGCTCGGACGGTAGCGGATGGACTTGACCGGGCTGCAATCGAGCCAGGGCAGCGCGAACAGGATGATCACGGCGCCACCCATCACCAGCACGCCCCAGAACTTGGCGTCGATGGACAGCATCATGGCGATGACGCCCAGGGCCACGATGGCGACCACGCCCTTGACGGCGGCCGGCAGGCGCGACTTGAGCACGCCAAAGCCCGCACCCAGCAACACGCAGGCGATCAGCACATACATCATCTCGCTGGTGATGGCACGCAGCATCGAGTAGAACGGCGTGAAGTACCAGACCGGCGCAATGTGCGAAGGCGTCTTCAGCGGATCGGCCGGGATGAAGTTGTTGTACTCCAGGAAGTAGCCGCCGAACTCGGGCGCGAAGAACACCACGGCCGAGAACAGGAACAGGAACACCGTCACGCCGAAGATGTCGTGCACCGTGTAGTAGGGATGGAAGGGGATGCCGTCCAGCGGATGGCCCTTGGCGTCCTTGGGCGCGTTGGGGCCCTTGATCTCGATGCCGTCCGGATTGTTGGAGCCCACGTCGTGCAGCGCCAGCAAGTGGGCCACGACCAGGCCCAGCAGCACCAGGGGCACGGCGATCACGTGGAAGCTGAAGAAGCGGTTGAGCGTGGCATCACCCACCACATAGTCACCACGGATCAGCAGCGCCAGGTCAGGGCCGATGAAGGGGATCGCCGAGAACAGGTTCACGATCACCTGGGCGCCCCAGTACGACATCTGGCCCCAGGGCAGCAGGTAGCCCATGAAGGCCTCGGCCATCAGCACCAGGAAGATGGCGCAGCCGAAGATCCAGACCAGTTCGCGCGGCTTGCGGTACGAACCGTACAGAAGGCCGCGGAACATGTGCAGATAGACCACGACGAAGAAGGCCGACGCGCCCGTGGAGTGCATGTAGCGGATCAGCCAGCCCCAGGGCACATCGCGCATGATGTACTCGACCGAGGCGAACGCCTTCTCGGCGTCCGGCTTGTAGTGCATCACCAAGAAGATGCCGGTGACGATCTGGATCACCAGCACCAGCAGTGCCAGCGAGCCGAAGATGTACCAGAAGTTGAAGTTCTTCGGAGCGTAGTACTCCGACATGTGCACACGGTAGGCGTCGAAAGCCGTTGGAAAACGGTTCTCGAACCAGTTCGTGAGCTTGGCGCCCGCAGGCGCGTTCGGATCGATGTCCTTGAATTCGTGGGCCATTGTTCTTGTCTCCCTCAAGCCTTGTCTTCACCGATGAGGAGCTTGGTCTCCGACAGGTACATGTGCGGTGGCACCTGCAGGTTGTCGGGGGCCGGCTTGTTCTTGAAGACACGGCCAGCCATGTCAAAGGTCGAGCCATGGCAGGGGCACAGGAAGCCGCCCTTCCAGTCATTGGGCAGCGAAGGCTGCGCGCCGGGCTGGAACTTGTCGGAAGGCGAGCAGCCCAGGTGCGTGCAGATGCCGACGACGACCAGCACTTCGGGCTTGATCGAGCGGGCTTCATTCATCGCGTAGGGCGGCGTGAACTCTTCAGGGTGGCGCTTGGACTGGGGATCGGCCAGCTGGCTGTCCAGCTCGGGCAGTTCCTTGATCTGTTCCGGCGTGCGCTTGATGATCCAGACTGGCTTGCCGCGCCACTCGACCGTGAGCTTCTCGCCGTCCTTGAGTGCGGAGATATCGACCTCCACTGCAGCCCCGGCGGCCTTGGCCTTCTCGGATGGCTGGAAGGTGCTCACGAACGGGACGGCTGTCGCCACGCCGCCCACCGCGCCAGCACACGCCGACGTGATGATCCACGTCCGCTTGCTGGAGTCGATTGGAGTGTCACTCATGGGGTTCCTCGAACTACGTCGCTTGAGTTGGGGTCAACAATAAATTGTAGCGGGGCGAGTATGGTTATTCCATACCGACTCCGACATTGACAGGCTCCAAAGCCGCGCAATACTGCGCTATCTCAAACTCTTTCCAGATGGAGCCAGCCATGGGCATGATGCAGGAATTTCGTGAGTTCGCAGTTAAGGGAAACGTGGTAGATCTCGCCGTGGGCGTCATCATCGGCGGAGCGTTTGGCAAAATCGTCGATTCCGTGGTAAACGACCTGATCATGCCGGTCGTTGGCCTTGTTTTCGGCAAGCTGGACTTCTCCAATCTGTTCGTCGTGCTGGGCAGCGTGCCCCCCGGAACAGCGATGACGCTCGATGCCCTCAAGAAGGCCGGCGTCCCCGTATTTGCCTATGGGAACTTCATCACGGTGGCGGTGAATTTCATCATCCTGGCCTTCATCATTTTCATGATGGTCAAGCAGATCAACCGCCTTCGCCGCGAGGCCCCGGCCGCCCCCGCGCCGGCCCCCGTCACACCTGAAGACATCGTGCTGCTGCGCGAGATTCGCGACAGCCTCAAGCGCTGAAATCCGTGTTTTGACGCAAATCAAAACGCCCGTGGCATGGTTGCCACGGGCGTTTTCCATTACTGCAGATTCCCGATGCTTGGGCTAGCCATTCAAGCCGCCAATTTGCGCGCCATTCGCACGGACTCAATCAGGCTGCTCGCCTCTGCAAGGCCCTGCCCTGCAATATCGAAAGCCGTGCCGTGGTCCGGGCTGGTGCGCACCAGCGGCAGCCCCAATGTGACATTCACGCCCTTTTCCACGCCCAGGTACTTCACGGGAATCAGTCCCTGGTCGTGGTACATGGCCAGCACCACGTCGAACTCACCGGGGTGGCCGGGAGCATTGCGGGCGCGCATGAACACCGTATCGGGCGCAAAAGGTCCATGGGCGTCCAGGCCCTCGGCGCGCGCCTGGGTGATGGCCGGGGCAATGATCTCGACCTCCTCGCTGCCGAACAGGCCGCCCTCGCCCGCATGCGGGTTCAGCCCTGCCACACCGATCCGCGGCGGGCGGCCCAGGCTGCGAGACAGGGCTTCATGCGTGATGCGCAAGGTCTGCAGCAGGTTGTCCTTCGTTACCGCATCGATCGCCTTGCGCAGCGAGGTATGGATGCTGACCAGCACCGTCCGCAACTCATCATTGGCCAGCATCATGCGCACCGGCATGCGGTCAAGGCCCACACCCGCATGCTGCGCAGCCTCGAACTGCAGCAGCTCGGTATGACCAGGAAAGTCCACGCCCGCAGCATGCAGCGCCTCCTTGTGCAGGGGCGCCGTCACAAGAGCCGCGATCTCGCCGCGCAAGGCAGCCCGCGCGGCCCAGACCACGCAGCGCGCAGCCGCCTCGCCGGCGCTGGCACTCACCTGGCCCCAGGGCGCAGGACCGGGCAGCCCGGGCAGCTCCAGCAAGGGAATGCAGTTCGGCGGCACCTGCCTTAGTTGCTCAGCCGACTCGATGACGGCCACGGGCATGGGAATGGCGTTGTCGCCATCGCGCGCACGCGCCGCAACCGCCGCGGCCCGCCGCAGCGTCTGCAACTCGCCGACGACGAAGCAGCCGCGCATCTGCTCGGGCGCGTCCATGAACGCCTTGGCGATGGTCTCGGGCCCCACCCCGGCAGAGTCGCCCTGGGTGATGGCCATCAAGGCCGTGGACTGTGTGGAATCAGGCATTTTCAGTATCCGGATCAGGCAAGCCGGTCATTCGCACCACGCTTGCAGCAAAAGGCCTCGCCCCCTGGGCGGGCCGATAGTAGGCGAACAACGGGCCAATAACAGGCCAGCCAGCATCAGGCCGGATTGTCTATCTCGATGAAACGGTGCTCCAGCCCCAGCTCCAATGCCACCTGCCCCGCCAGGGCCGGCGCGCCGTAGCGCTCGGTCGCATGGTGGCCGGCAGCCAGGAAGGCCACGCCCGTCTCGCGCGCCAGGTGCGCCTGCGGCTCGGAAATCTCGCCCGTGATGAAGGCATCGGCCCCAGCGGCAATCGCGGCCTCGAAGAAACCTTGCGCGCCGCCCGTGCACCAGGCAATGCGGCGAATGGGGCGCAGTCGCTCTCCCCCCACGCAGACAGGCGTGCGCCCCAGCGCCTGCTGCACATGCCTGCCCAGCGCCGCCGCGTCGGCAAACTCCGCCGCGGCCATCCAGCCCAGGTTCTGCTCGCCAAACGTTGCCTGGCCCTCAAGCCCCAGCTGCACGCCCAGCTGCGCGTTGTTGCCCCATTGCGGATGGGCATCCAGCGGCAGGTGGTAGGCAAAGAGATTGATGTCATGGGCCAGCAGCAGGCGGATGCGCTCCTTGAGCCAGCCCGTGATGCGGCCATCCATGCCGCGCCAGAACAGGCCGTGGTGCACGAAGATGGCATCGGCCTGCGCCTCGATGGCCGCCTCGATCAGCGCGCGGCTGGCCGTCACCCCGCTGACGATGCGGCGGATCTCGCCGCGCCCCTCCACCTGCAGGCCGTTGGGACCGTAGTCCTTGAAGCGCTCGGGCTGCAGCAATCCGTCGAAGTGGGCCAGGAGTTCTTGTCGCGTGGTGCTCATGAAAGGATTGTCAGCGATCCATGCGGCGCCAAAGAAAAAGGGCAGCCATGCTGCCCTTCATTCCACTGCCCAGCTCAGCCGCGCCTGGGTTGCCAACCACGGCAGGCCAGGGGCCAGAAGCCGATGGCCGCGCCCAGGATGCCCATGGCCGCCACATAGTGCGCAGGCGCCATCACATCCACCTGCTGCCACACGGACACCAGCATGGGCGTCATGCCGCCGAACACCGCATAGGCCATGTTGTAGGCAAAGGACAGGCCCGTGAAACGCACCTCGGCCGGGAAGGCGCGCACGCCCACCACCGGCAGCAGCGCAATGCTGCCCACGAAAAAGCCCACCAGCGCGTAGCTCCACACCAGCGAGGACGCCGTGCCCGGCAGGTTCAGATAGAACGCATAGGCCGTCACCGTCATGCCCAGCCAGCCCGTGACCATGGCCACACGCGTGCCCATCTTGTCGGACAGCCAGCCCCAGAACACGCAGCCCAGCGTCAGCGTCACCGTGGCCACGGCATTGGCCTTCATGGCCAGGGCCGCGTCGATGTGGAAGACCTTCTGCAGATAGGCCGGCGTGAACAGCACCACCACCACGATGGCCGTGGACAGCACCCAGGTCATCAGCGCCACCAGCACGCAGGCCTGGCGGTGGTCGCGCACGATGGTCTTGAGCGGTAGTTCGCGGTCGGCCTGCTTGCGAGCCATCAGCTCCTGGAAGATGGGTGTCTCATGCAGGAACTTGCGCAGGTAGACCGACACCAGGCCGAACACGCCGCCCAGGATGAAGGGCATGCGCCAGGCCCAGTCGTGGATCTCCTCGGCGCTGTAGGTGCTGTTGAGCCAGACACCGATGATGGAGCCCAGGAAAATGCCGCCCGTGATGCCCGAAGTCAGCGAGCCGATGGCAAAGCCGTAGTGGCGCGCCGGCGCATGCTCGGCCACGAAGACCCAGGCGCCCGGCATCTCACCACCAATGGCCGCGCCCTGCAGCACGCGCATGGCCAGCAGCAAAATTGGCGCGGCAATGCCGATGGAGGCGTAGGTGGGCAGCAGGCCGATCACCAGCGTGGGCACGGCCATCAGGAAGATGGACAGCGTGAACATCTTCTTGCGGCCCAGGATGTCGCCAAAGTGCGCAATCAGAATGCCGCCGATGGGCCGGGCCAGATAGCCCGCCGCAAAAATGCCCAGCGTCTGCAACTGGCGCAGCCAGTCCGGCATCTCGGCCGGGAAGAACAGCTTGCCGATGACGTTGGCGAAGAAAACGAAAACGACGAAGTCGTAGAACTCCAGGGTGCCGCCCAGGGCCGACAGGCCCAGGGTCTTGTAGTCCTGTCGGTTGAGAGGACGTGCGGTCGCAACAGCAGGGGCCATGCCCGGCTGCGCTTGGTCAAGCGTAGTCATGGTTTTTTTCCAGGGATCGAACAGCAGGACGGCGCGGTGGATGCCACGGCAACGGATGAGCGTGCAGCGGCAGATCGTTCTGCAAGACTTCGGGATCGGAGGACTTGGCTCTCTCTTGGGGCCGGCTTGTGGGCCGGCGCAACAGCGAACGCGGCGTGGCGCAGTCGTCGGGGGATTCTAGGGTTTGTACTGTAGCTGTGTGGGGAGCGCGGCTTTGGCGCCCTTGGGCGCAGCATCACGGCGGACCGTCTACCCGCTCTGGCGTATGGGTCATGGGATGGCGGGCTTACCGGCAGGCGCGCAAACGCTCTTCAACGGTGCAGCGCTTGCATCGCGCCAGCCCGATGGGATTGAGCGTTCACAACCCTTGCGGCGCTTGTTGCGGAACGAAGGCATGAAGCCTTTTCATCGGTCCTGGATCGTTTTCCTGCATAAGCCCCTCAGACTCTGTCCGCGAAAAGGAATGCCGCTCAGGCCAATCCTGTTTTTCGGGCATGAACAGGCTGCTGCGTGAGCATCTGGTTCGCTGATCACCGCCACTCACCGACACAGCCATTCCCGATGAAGGGTCGCAGCCGTCAACTCTCACTGTTCAAGAAATGCAACTCCACCGATTCCGGCAGAACGCAAAAACTATGGCCCACATATTCACCGTAATCTTCAAATTGAACTGCAGAACCGAATCCCAGCCAAATATAGCCATGGGCATCAATGCTTTGAACACAAGCTATCCTGCCAATGTATGACAGCATTTCCAACTGTTCATCACTGGGAAGATCTTTCAGCAGCCAGGCAGGCACACTCAACAGCCGGACATGGTTACCGACATCAATCGGACATTGTTCTCCAGCTGCCATCGAAACATCCTGCTTTCTCGCAATGGATTTTTGACTCAAATTCAAGATATCGAGAAATTCTCAGCAATCAGTTGCCGATATTTTTCATGGGAATATCTCATTTGCAAAATCTCATCGTTATTGAACAAGGGAGAAATAGCTTTCCTTTTCATTGAAGGAAGATCACAACCTTCAAACAACTTCACCAAGATATCACCAAGAACAACATCCTCTCCAGCTTCATTTCCCTCTTAGCAGCCCTTGCCAGATCTTGGGATATATTGAAAAATCCAGAATAGCAAAGCATTTTGCCGGCGCTCTTCCTGCACCATGCGGCTAGCGTTGTCATAGGCGTAACTGCGTTGCCAACCGCGTCGGTGCGTTTTGCCACACTGAATCATAGCAATACCCAATATGCAACTTCTGAACTACTCAAATTTCACCACATTTTAAACATTATCTCAATCAAATAAATCAACCCCATCCTTTTCCGCACGCTCTCGTGCACTCATATGAAAAATATCATCCTTCAAATCAACATCCGCCCCCCTGGAAGCCAAGATTTTCGCGATGTGATAGTTACCGAAAGCTGCTGCATAATTTATTGCAGTAAACCCCTCCTGTCTCTTATACACATCTAATAGGGGGGGGGGGGGGGGGGGGGGGGGGGGGGGGGGGGGGGGGGGGGGGGGGGGGGGGGGGGGGGGGGGGGGGGGGGGGGGGGGGGGGGGGGGGGGGGGGGGGGGGGGGGGGGGGGGGGGGGGGG
>NZ_JAELTK010000129.1:0-11196 GCF_016428765.1 Delftia sp. ASV31 | reverse complement strand
CGCTGTCGCTGATGTGCGGCCAGCAGGACGCGCGCACGGGCGCCTGGCCCTGCCCGGTGATTCCGTTTGCCGTCAACGTGGTGCAGTACCCCGTGCCGTCGGGCCAGCGCTGCTTCAACCTGGGCCGGGCCATCCGCCGCGCCGTGGAAAGCTTCGACGAAGACCTGAACGTGCAGATCTGGGGCACGGGCGGCATGAGCCACCAGCTGCAGGGCGCGCGCGCGGGCCTGATCAACAAGGAGTGGGACAACCGCTTCCTGGACCTGCTGATCGAGAACCCGGCCGGCCTGGCCAAGATGCCGCATATCGACTACGTGCGCGAGGCCGGCTCCGAAGGCATCGAGCTGGTGATGTGGCTGATCGCGCGCGGCGCCATGGCCGATGTGGATGGCCCCGCGCCGCTGCCCAAGGTCAACCACCGCTTCTACCATGTGCCCGCGTCCAACACGGCCGTCGGCCACCTCATCCTGGAGAACGCAGCATGAGCCGGCCTTGCGTGGTACTTCTGCCGGGCCTGCTGTGCGACGAGACGGTCTGGCACGAGCAGCAGGCGGCCCTGTCCTTTGCCGGTGTTGCCGAGTGCATTGTTCCGTCCTATGGCGCGGCGGCCACCATCGAAGACATGGCGCGCCTTGTGCTGGACTGCGTGGCGGCCGAGCGGTTTTCGCTGGCGGGCCATTCCATGGGCGGGCGCGTGGCCCTGGCCATTGCCGGCATGGCTCCCCAGCGTGTGGAGCGGCTGGCCTTGCTGGACACCGGCATGGACCCCATCGCCCCGGGCGAGGCCGGCGAGAGCGAACGCGCCAAGCGCATGGCGCTCTTGCAGATCGCCCGGCGCAGCGGCATGCGCGAGATGGGCCTGCAATGGGCGCGCGGCATGGTGCATCCCGACCGGCTTGATACGCCACTGTTTGGCGAGGTGCTCGACATGGTGGCGCGCTTCACGCCCGAGGTGTTTGCTGCGCAGATCAATGCCTTGCTGAACCGCCCCGATGCGGGCGATGTGCTCCGGCAACTGCGCTGCCCGACCCTGCTGGCCTGCGGTCGCCAGGATGCCTGGAGCCCGCTGTCACGCCATGAGCGCATGCAGGCCCTGTGCCCGGGCGCCGAGCTGGTGGTGATCGAGGACAGCGGCCACATGAGCACCATGGAGCAGCCGCAGCAGGTGTCGCGGGCACTGCTCGACTGGATGGGCCGCTGAGCGAGCGCTGCGCTCAGGCTAGGCCGGCGGATCGCCCACGGCCCGCCGGCAGGCCTGCATGAACAGCTCCAGGTCCTGCGATGCCGTGCTCAGCGCACGCGTGGCCAGCCCGATGCGCCTGCGTGTGGAAGGCAGGTCCACGGGCACGATGGACAACTGCCCGCCGTGGTCATCCTGCAGGGCCTGTCCGCGCGAGGCCAGGGCCAGCCGGCCCGTCTGCAGCACAAAGGCCAGCGTCATGGTCGGGCTGCTGGCGCGCAGGCTGGCGCGCGGCGGCTCCAGGCCCTGGCTGCGGAACAGTTGGACCATGGCGCGGTCGGCTGGCGTGCCGGGCAGGGGCGACACCCAGGGCCATTGCAGCAAGTCCTGCAGAACCAGCTGGCCGCGGTCCAGGCAGGCATGGCCGGCCGGTGCCACCACCACCAGGTCATCGTCGAACAGGTGCAGCTGGCGTACCTCATCGGAGGGCATGTCGGCGCGCAGGGCGCCGGCGATGGCGTCGATGTCGGCGCTCAGCAGGTGCTGCACCAGGCTCTCGTAGGTGCCGTCCACGATGCTGACCTCGATGTCCGGGTGGCTGGCGGCCAGGCTGTCGACCGCGCGCGGCAGGAAGATTCCCACCGACAGCGGCAGCACGCCGACCACCACGCGCCCTCGGATCTCGCCGCGCCAGGCGGAAATATCGCTGTCCATGCCGCGCACCTCGGCCAGGGCCAGCTTGACACGGCGCAGCAGCGCTTCGCCGGACGGCGTCAGCCGCGTGCCGAAGGCCAGCTTGTAGAACAGCTGCATGCCCAGACTGGTTTCCAGCCCCTGCAGCGCCGCATGCACGGCGGGCTGCGTCAGGCCCAGCCACTGCGCGGCCAGGGATTCGCTGCCGCAGTCGGCAATGGCCATGAGGGCGCGCAGCTGGCCCGCAGGCACGGTCTCGGCAAAACGCTCGGGCAGGGGAGGGCGCCTGGCCGCCAGCGTGGCGGCGGCCTGGGCGTCGGCCGCGCCGCTGCCCAGATGCTGGAGCATAGACTCGATGCGGGCGGCCAGCTGGCTGCCCAGCGGGGTCGGCATCATGCCGCGCGCCCCCCGCATGAACAGCGGCAGGCCACAGGCCTCTTCCAGTTGCAGCACCGAGCGCGCCACGGCTGGCTGAGAAAGATGCATAGCCTGGGCGGCCCGCGTGGTGCTGCCGTGGCGCACCACGCCCAGCATGGCGCGCATGGCCCGCAAATGGCCTGCCAACTCGGGAAAACGCGAGGGATTGCTGGTGGCCGGGCCGGCCCAGGGGGCAAGGTAAAGGTTCATGGAAAGGCGCTGAACGGCACGTTGGAAAACCGTGTTTTGATTGTCCCATAAGAAAAACGCATTGATGGCCGGGGCTCCGGCATTGGCCGGATCGATGCCGGCGTGGAATGCTTGGGGCCTGGATCAAGACAGCCCATCGCAGGCTGCGAATTCCGGGGAGACAAGAAACATGAACCATGAAATCGACCGGTTGCTGGCCCGCCAGGCCTGCCTGGACCTGGTGCTGCGCGCTGCTGCCTTTGCGGATGCCGGTGATGCCCAGGCCCTGGCGCAGCTGTTTGCCCAAGACGGCCAGCTGCAACGGCCCGGCGGCGAGGTGCTGGGCGGGCGCACGGCCATCGCCGCCGCGTACTCCCGGCGTCCTGCGGGCCGCATGACCCGGCATCTGGTCACCAACACTCTGGTGGAACTGCAAGGCCCGGACCGCGCCAGCGCGCGCAGCCAGGTGCTGCTGTGGTCCTGCGACGAGGCCGATGCCATCACGCCGCACGGCCGCCCGGCCCGACCGCGCCAGCTCGTTGGCGAGTTCGATGACACCTTCGGGCGCAGTCCTGAAGGCCATTGGCTGATCACGCGCCGCGTGGCGCGCTTCGTCATGTACCGGGACCTCCCGGGCGCCTGAAGAGCAGGGCGTCCAGCCGCTTTCCCGTTCCATTTCCCCGCACCCGCCACTGCAGCCCTATCCAAGGCGCAGCGTTGCGGCGTGCCGATTCCACGACGACAACGACAGGAGACATCACCATGAAGCGCATTCAAAAAAGCAGTCCCCCACCCCAGGCCAGGCGACCCCTGCGGGCTTGCCTGGCCTGTCTGGCTTCGCTCGCCGCGCTGGCGGCTGCCGACGGCGCCCAGGCCCAGGCCGGCTCATCCGTGACGCTGTACGGCCATCTGGACACCGGCATCGAGCACCTGACGAATGTGCAAGGCGGCGGATCGCTGACGCGCATGCCCGGCCTCACGGGAACGGCACCGTCGCGCTGGGGGCTGCGCGGCAGCGAGGATCTGGGCGGCGGCCTGAGCGCCGTCTTTGCGCTGGAGTCAGGCTTTGGCCCGGATTCCGGCACCTTCAACCAGGGCGGGCGGGGTTTCGGGCGCCAGGCCTGGGTGGGACTGTCCGGCGGCTGGGGCAGCGTCTCGCTGGGGCGCAACTACACCATGCTGTACTGGGCGCTGTTCGACGCCGACCTGCTGGGTCCCAACGCCTTCGGTCTGAGCAGCCTGGACAGCTACATCCCCAACACGCGTACCGACAACTCCCTGGCCTACCGGGGGCGCTTCGGCGCCTGGAGCCTGGGTGCGGCCTACAGCCTGGGACGCGATGCCGTCAACGCCGGTCCCAGCCCGGCCGGCACCAACTGCGCCGGCGAATCGGCCACGGACAGGCAGGCCTGCCGCCAGTGGTCCGCCATGCTGAAGTACGACACCGCGCCCTGGGGCTTTGCACTGGCCGTGGACGAGATGCGCGGCGGCGCCGGCGCATTTGCAGGGCTGACGCGCTCGGACCTGAAGGACCGCCGCATCATGCTCAACGGCTATGCCGCGCTGTCACCCACCATCAAGCTGGGCGCCGGCCTCATGCGCCGCGACAACGACGCGGCCCAGGCGGCCTCGGCCAGCAACGGCGCCACGCCGCGCAGCACCCTGGCCTGGGGCGGCCTGTCCTGGTCCCCCAGCGCCGCCGTCGTGGTCGATGGCCAGCTGCAGCAACTGCGCTATGCCCAGGGCGGCGACCGCTCCACCCTGCTGGCCCTGCGCGCCACCTACAAATTCTCCAAGCGCACGGCGGTCTATGCCCAGGCCGCGCGCATTGACAACGGACAGCGCCTGGCCATCTCGGTCAGCTCGGCCGCAGCCGGCGGCAGCCCGCTGGCGGGCGCGTCGCAGACCGGCCTGATGCTGGGCCTGCGCCACTCGTTCTGAAACCGAAGGCCAGGCCGGCCGCATCCAATGCGACGCATGGAGCGTGTGATCACCAGCGCGAAGAGCCGACGCGCGGGCACTTGAAAGTGCACACCACGCTCTAGATCTGTACAGCGCGGCCGATGAACTGAATGGGCCCTGTCGGGCGACCGATCGGGGAGCCACCTTCTGGCTCCAGGGTGAGCTCGAAAAGCTGATTCGGCTGCAGAGGCGGCAACTGGTCTACCGGCACTTCGATGGCTTCGCCCGGTTTGACCAGACCCAGGGACACCGGCGCTTTCCAGCCGTCGGCCTTGGTCCAGAACTGCAGGGATTTTTCCGCCGGAATGGCATCCTTGCCCAGTGGCAAAAGGCGCAGACGGCCTTCAGACTGGGCCTGGACCACCCACCCGGGGGCCTGATTCTGCGGCGCGGCCAGCACGACGAAATAGCGCGGGGCAGCCGGCGGTGATGCCTCTCGCACCACCAGCACAGCCGCTAGCAGTGCTGCAGCTGCAAAGCCGCCACCCGCCAAACCGCGCCAAAGGGCAAGGCTATCCCAGTGCCACCAGGCACCACGCTGTGCGCGGACCGCTGGCCGGGCCGGCTTGACGCTGGCCGCGATGCGCTGCCACAGCGTTGCGGAGGGCTCGATGGGGGGCGCCAGCTGAACCAGCGGCAGGAGCCGTTGCTCCCACGCCTGCACGGCCGTGCGCAACGCAGGCTCGTAGGGCAGACGGGATTCGATGGAGCGGCGCTGGGCTGCATTGAGGGTGCCCAATACGTACTCGCCGGCCTGCATCTGGAGATCGTCCGGGGAGCCGTCATCCGTCGACCCTGAGGGATTGGGGTGGGTGTCGCCGCTCATTGCATGCACTCTCTCAGGGCACGCAGTCCGCGTTGAACCCAGGCCTTGACCGTACCAAGCGGCGCCTGCACACGCGCCGCAATTTCGCTGTGGCTGCAGCCGTCCACGTAGGCGTGCAACAGGCAGGCGCGGCGCTCGGGCTCCAGCCGGTCGAGGCAATCGCCAAGACGACCCAGCGTCGCCTGCCGCTCCCATTCACTGCCGCCTTCCTTCCATGCCGAAAGTGCGGCCTGGGCGTCATGCGCTTCATGGGCAGTTTCATCCAGCACGGTTTCGCGTGCGCCATCCCGTACACGGTTGAGGGCGGCGTGCCGCACCACGCTGTAGATCCACCCTCGACCACTTCCGCGATTGCCGTTGAAGGTGGATGAGCGGTTCCAGATGGAGACAAACGCATCGTGCAGCACGTCTTCCGCAGCGGCGCGATCGCGGACGATGCGCAGTGCCACGCCGAGGAGAAAGCGCGCCTCGGCCTCATAAATCCGCTGCAAAGCATCGCGTTCGCCGCGTGCACATGCATGCAATGCTGCGTCATGGTCGAAAGCTTCGTTGTTCTGGGAGGCAGCGGGCGGCACGAAATGGAGCGAAGGGGGCGTTGCAGGAAATCCTTCGTCCAGTGTATCCGCGCCGCTGCCGGCTCTTACATGGGCTTCCAGAAGATGTAGTCGGCCTGGTACTTCACGGTGGTCTTCTGGCCCTTGTTGGCAGCCATGCAGGGCTTGTCAGCCGGCGCCACTCCGCCCTGGAGCGCCACGCGCTGGATGTAGCTCACACCCTCCAGCGCGCCGCTGCCCATGGCCGGGTTTGCCTTCACCAGCTGGTAAGGCAGATTGCCTGCGCCGGACGGCGCCACAGCCAGCTGGGTGGCGGTGAGTTTGGAACCGTCGTTGGCCTCCCAGGTTGCGGGGGGACCGTAGTAGCGGCCCACTTGTTTGCCCATGCGGTCCTTCAGCACAGCATCGGGTCCCACAAAGACCCATTCCGTCTGGCCAGGCGCGCTGGCCTTGTCGCGGCACTCGTAGGTGATGTCACCGCTGCCTACGGTTTCCCACGCGACCTTGTTCCCTGCAGGAACCTGTATGGGGGCGGGCAGCGATGCCTGGGAGAAAGTGCTGGCCGGCTTGTGCATCGAGCCACAGGCAGTGAGCAGGGCCGCTGTGGCTACAGCGAAAGAAACGGCAGCGGTGCGGGATGCGGAACGAGAGGTCAACATTGCAATTCTCCAAACGGTTTTGTGAAGGGGACTGGAGCAGCGCATTTTTTGGGCTGCTGCTGGTACTACCCGCCATCGCATCGTTTGGATGCACCCCATGCAAAAATATTTTCGAGAAATGCCAGCGCCAGACTCCATCAGACTGCGGTTGGTGACATTCTTGACCTGCAGCACCCGGGCCACCTCTCCCGAGGCGCGCGGCTCCCTGTAGGCAACGCGGCCGTTGAGCCAGGGCAGGGGAGAGAACTTGACGCCTGCTTCCCAACCATCATTGATGGAGGGCCTGAGGTTGCGATCCTGCGTGCGGCAGGCGTCGATGCCTGAGCCGATCTCAAAGATGGGCGAGCATGTCCTTTGACGGAACGAAGAAGGCAATGCCTGTCACCGCCGCCGAGAAGTCAAGGATGCGGTCGTGGAGCGGGGGCGGGCTTCCGATGAACATCCGTTCGAGCATCTGCTCGATCACCCAAAGGTGCCTGGAGTAACCGATGAAATAGGTTCCGTACTCCTTGAGTGCAGGCCTCGCGAGCTACAGACAACATCACGGACGGTTTCGCCAGATCCTCACTCCCATTTTTTCGGCATCTTCCCGGTACTCCTGGATTTTCTGCTTCAGGTACTCCTGCAGCGGCCTGCCGACCAGGGAGTAGGGGTACAGGTCGAAGTTCTCCAGAAGTGCCATGTAGCCAGGAAGGCCCATCGCCTTTTGCAAGGTGTCGGACCAGTAGCGTATTGCCGATGGAGGCGTGCCTGCCGCCATATAGAGACCCCTGACCGTCATCCAGGTCACATCGACGCCTTGCTCCGTTGCGGTCGGGATATGCGCGAGTTTTCCGGGTACGCGGTCCGATGCCAGGATGGCAAGTATCCTGATTCTTTCCCCGGCGGAAATGGCATGCTGGGCTTCGGCCGCATCGCCAGGAAATGCGACCACATGTCCTCCGGCCAGGGCGCGCAGCGCCTCTCCGCCTCCCTCGAATGCCACGAATCTCATCTCGCGTGGATCACGTCCGGCCGCACGGACCAGGCGGGCCGCCTTGATCCAGTCCTGGCTGCCCACCGTGCCTCCCGCGCCGAAAGGAATGGCCGCTGGATTGGCCCGGATCGCTCGCAACAGGTCGTCAAGCGAGCGATAGGGTGAATCGGCCCTTACCGCAACCACTCCATAGTCTGCGGCCAAGACCCCCAGCCAGTTCACCGAGGCAATGCTGTGAGGCCCGAATCTTCCTTGGGCAATATTGAGCAGCGATCCGCTGGAAAAAGCGATCAGCGTGCGTTCATCACCGAGCTGTTGGGTCGCGGCCTTGTCATACGCCAGCGCACCAATTCCCCCCGGCAGATACTGAATCAGCGTTTTCGCATCGCCGCTGCGCGAGCCATCGATCGCCTTGGCTGCCAATCGGCATGTCAGGTCAAAACCGCCGCCCAGCTTTGCCGGGGCGATGCACACGGCATTTTTGTTGACTCCCGGGTCCAGAACTTGCGTAAACGCGCTTGGCGATGTGGCCAGAACAGGAATGGCCGTCAACAGGGCTCGGCGTGTTTTGCACGCGGCATCCTGACGGGACGCAGCCAACCAGGGATTTTGCATTTGTCTCCATCCTTATTTTTTGGCAAGTGGCGCACTGTCCGTGTCTTCCCACTCAAGACTCACCAGCAACCCCCTTGCGCCGGAACCGTGCGCCAGGGTGAGCTTTCCTTTGTGTCTCTGTGCAATGATTCTTGCAATCGCAAGGCCCAGGCCGGAGCCCGAACCATCCATCGGTGATTGGCGGCCTCGTGTATAGCGGCGGCCCAGCAGAGCCAATTCGTCCTCCGGCAGCCCCGGTCCATTGTCTTCGACGGCCAGAATCCATCCGGTATCCGAACGCCGGCCCGTGATGGTTACCACGCTGCCACAAGGACAGTATTCAAGTGCATTCGATGCCAGATTCAGCACGGCCTCCTGAAGCAGCAATTCATCGCCCGTTGCAAATACTTCCTCCTCTACATTCACGCCCAGGTCGATGGAGCGCTGCCGTGCCTGGGGCAGCAAAGAGACTGCAATGCGCCGGACCAGCTCGCCCAGGTCGAAGGTCCGGAGATTCACCTCGGCCGACTCGCTCCTGCCCAGGGCCAGCAATTGCTGGGTCGTACGGGTCACGCCTGTCAGCTCTGCGTCCAGAGCGCCCAATGCATCATGGATCTGCGCGACATCATTTATCCGCTGCGCATAATCCATCTGTATGCGCAGCGTGGTCAGATGTGTGCGCAGTTGATGAGATGCGTAATCCAGAAATTCATGCTTGGAGGAAACAACAGCCTTCGTCACTTCAATCTGACGATTGACAGCCATGACCAATGGCCGCAAGTCCGATGGAAGCTCCTGCGTGCTTATCGGCGCAATATCATCGGCCCCGCGTTCCCGTACCTCTTTGGCCAGGCGGGTCACCGGCCTGAGGGCCGCGGCAACTGCAAGTGCCGTGGCGACCATCATGGAAAGGAAGACGAAACCATCACGAACAAGGGTCCGCTGAAAGAACTTGTCAATGAATTGCTGGCGCGATTGCTTGCTTTCAGCCACCTGCACCGTGACCGTGTCGGCGGAGCTGCCGACAGGCTTTGCCGACAGATCTCTCATCAGCGCTGCCACCCTGACGGGTTCGCCAAAATAGAAGCCGTCGTAGAAAATGGGATTCTTTGACAGCGATGTCGGAGGCGGCGGCATGTCGGCGCTTCCCAATTCCACCAGATTGTCCGAAGTGGCAACCCGAAAATACACCTGGCCGCTCGCCGTGAGCTCAAAAAGATCGAATATGGAATAGGGGAGTTCAACCGAAAGTCCCCCTGAAGCGGTCGATATGTTTGAATCTATCGAGCGAAGTGCGCCCAGCAGCGATCTGTCATAGGCAGCGTTGGCCGAATCGATGGCATCCTGCCGCGTCAGATAAAGCTCCACGGATGTCACGGCGCCAAGAATCGGCACCAGAACCAAACCCAGTCTCTGCCATAAGGTCAGCTTAGAAAGAAGGCTTGGGAGCATCTATTTCCAAGGCGTAGCCAAGTCCTCTCAACGTGACGACGCTGACGCCACTGCCTTCCAGCTTTTTGCGCAGTCTGTGAATGAAGACCTCGGCCGCCTCCAGATGGACATCAGACTCTTCTGGGAAGACGCGCTCGATGATCTGCTTTTTTGTGAACGGCTCACCAGAGCGCTGGATAAGCACACGAAGTACCGAATACTCGCGTTTCGAGAGTGGGACAGGCGCGCCATGCAGCATGAATTGCTTGGTGACACCGTCCAGGACCAGCGGGCCGCAAGCGAGCCTTGGGTGATCGCTCCCCCTGGCGCGGCGCACCAGCGCGTGCAATCTTGCCTCAAGCTCGGCCAGGGCAAAGGGTTTGGCCAGGAAGTCGTCCGCGCCCGCATTGAGCGCACGAACACGCTCGTCAACCGAGTTGCGCGCCGTAAGAATCAGCGCGGGCAGACGCTGGTCCCGTGCCCGCAGCCTCTCCAGGACGACATCACCGCTGAGGTCAGGCAGGCCCAGATCGAGAACGGCAGCGTCGTAGTCCTCGGTGGCCAGCCGCCGATCGGCAAGCTTGCCGTTGTCCACCCATTCCACCTGAATTCCCACTTGGGTCAACGCCTTGGACAGCCATGTGCCAAGGGCATGCTCATCTTCGGCAAGCAGGATTCGCATCGGGAAAAACAGGGTTTCTGACGGCCTCCGGGCACATCAGTCGGCTTTGATCTGCGCCTTGGCAATGACTTGCTTCCAGCGCGCCTGCTCGCGGGCGATGAATTCGGCAAACTGTGCCGGGGTATCGCCAATGACTTCGGCGGCGTCTGCATGCAGACGTTCGACCGAGGACGGAGCCCGAACTGCCTTGCTGGTTTCGGCAGCCAGCATGTCGATCTCACTGGAGGAAAAATTGGCCGGGGCGAGCATGCCATACCACTGCGTCATCTCGAAGCCGGGGAAACCCTGTTCCGCGACGGTCGGCACGTCGGGCAGTTGGGGAATGCGCTTGCTTGAACCCGTGGCGATGCAACGCAGCTTGCCGGACTTGATAAACGGGATCACGGCCGCGGCCCCGATCGCCGAAGCGCCCACGCGGCCGGACAGCAGGTCCGTCATCATCGGGCCGGTACCCCGATACGGGACGTGCAGCATGGAGAACCCGGAAGTCAGCTTCAGATATTCAAACGCCAGATGACCCGCACTTCCATTACCGGCAGAGCCGTAGCTGAGGCTTTCCGGATTGGCCTTGGCATATTCAATCAGTTCCTTGATGTTTTTCACCGGAACCTTGGGATTAACGACATAAAGACTCGGTACTTTGGCCAGCAAACTGATTGGCTTGAAGTCCTTTTCCACGTTGTAGGGGAGCTTTGCGAAAATATAAGGATTCACGGCCAGGGTGCCGATATGGCCGAGAATGACGGTGTGGTGATCCTCGGCACGGGCGACTTCAGACATCGCAATATTGCCCGCTGCGCCAGGCTTGTTGTCCACGTAGACACTCTGGCCGATCGTCTTCGTCATCTCGGCTGCCGTGGAGCGTGCAACTATTTCAGAACTGCCGCCAGGGGCAAACGGCACAACAAATCTTATTGATTTATTCGGCCATTTCTGGGCGAGGGCAGGGGTGGCAATCTGTCTCTTATACACATCTAAAAGGGGGGGGGGGGGGGGGGGGGGGGGGGGGGGGGGGGGGGGGGGGGGGGGGGGG
>NZ_JAELTK010000128.1:0-11774 GCF_016428765.1 Delftia sp. ASV31 | reverse complement strand
TGGCACGGCGCCGGCCGTTGCGGTGGGGGCAGACGGGCTGCCGGTCTCTTGCTGGAACATCTTGTCTTCCCTCAACGGTTGGTGGCGCCGCCGTGGCCGCACGCATCGGCGCACATTGTGCCCGTACTGGTCATGCGCGCCGTGCCGGCCGCACGCAGCGCGGCGATCACGGGCAATGCGGCGGCCGCCGCCACCACATGCTTGAGGCTGTGGCCGGACACCAGCCCGGCCGTGGCCTCGAAGACGGCCGCATCGCCCCACTCCAGCAGCTTGGCCGCGCCATACCAGGCAATCACCACGCCCAGGCGCAGCGCCAGCGCGCCATGGCGCGGCGCCACGCAGGCCAGGCCCAGCACCGCCAGCATGCCGCCGCCCTGCACCAGCGCCCAGGGCAGCAGGTTGCCGCCATGCAGCCAGACCAGCACCGAGGCCACGGCGGCGACCAGCATGGCCACCGCGGCGCGCACGGCCACGCGGTCGGCAATGCGCGATTGCAGCGCCAGCCCCAGCATGCCGGCAAAGGCCATGGACATGCCCAGCCGGTCGCCGGCCAGGGTGGCATCGTGGGGTGCCCAGTGGTAGACGGACGAACCTATGGCCGAACACGCCAGCCCCGTGAAGAACAGCGCGGCCAGCCAGCGCAGGGCCGGCGCCAGCGCCTGGCTGCGCCGGTCCAGCAGCAGGCGCGCCCCCGCCACGGCGGCCCAGGCAAAGCCCAGGTTGCTGAGCACATCCAGCGCATGGGGCAGCGCCCCCCAGGCACGCTGGTCGGCAAATGCGTGAAAGTCCTGCGGCTGCGGCACGGCGGGGCCAAGCCAGGCGGCCAGCAGCAGCAGGGCAGCGCCCCAGTACAGCGCGCGCAGGGCGGCGGCCGGTGAAATCGATACGGATGGCATGTGTTGCTCCTCGTGAAAAGTGAGGCGCAGTGTGGCGAGCCGTCGGCCCTTCCAGCATCGTTTTTCTGCACCCGCCGCGCAAACCAGCACCTCGGGTATCGATAATCGCTACCCATGAGCACCACCGCCGACCTCGTCATCGCCCTCAAGAAGGAACTCAAGGCCGCCCAGATGACCTATGCCGACCTGGCGCGCGCCCTGGGCATGGCCGAGTCCAGCGTCAAGCGCATGCTGGCCAAGGGAGACATGCCGCTGTCGCGCATCGATGCCATCTGCCGCGCGCTGAGCCTGGACTTCGCCGACCTGGCGCGCCGCGTGGCCGACAGCCAACCGCTGCTGCAGGAGATGACGCCCGAGCAGGAGAACGCCGTGGTCGCCGACCGCAAGCTGCTGCTGATGGCCATCTGCGTGCTCAGCCAGTGGACGCTGGAGCAGATCGTGGCCACCTACCGCATGACCGAGGCCGAAGGCATCCGCTACTTGGCCCAGCTGGACCGCATCGGCATCATCGAACTGCGCCCCGGCAACCGCTACCGGCTGCGCCTGGCCAAGACCTTCCGCTGGCGCGCACGCGGGCCGGTGATGGAGTACTTCCGCGAGAACGCCGTGCTCGACTATTTCGGCGGCGGCTTCGACCAGCCCGGCGAGGGCATGCTGATGGTGCACGGCTCCATCGGCCGGCATCTGGCGCCCAGCTTCGTGGAACGCATACAGCGGCTGGCCCATGACTTTTCCCAGCAGCACCTGCAGGACCAGCGCCTGCCGCCGGGCCAGCGCGAGGGCTACACCCTGGTGCTGGCCATGCGCAGCTGGGAATTCACGGCGTTCACGGCGCTTCGAAGAGGCACTGTCTGACGGCGGCTGCAGGACGGCAGCCTGCGCTGCAGCGCCTGGCAACAAGGCTTCACCAAGGCGATACACAAGATTGCAAGACTTCGCGGCGCGGCAACCCGGGATTGACGATGGACCTGCACCATGCAGTCATGGATTCCTTTCACCAGGACTCCAGCCCGATGAACCAAGGACAAGGAGCCGCCATGATTTCCCTTCGCACACCGCTGATCGCCGCCACCCTGGCCCTGGCCGGATGGGCCGGCACCGCGCAGGCCCAGGCCAACGTGACCTATGCGGCGCCGGGCGCCGCCATCTCGGTCCAGTTCGGCGCGCCGCCTCCCATGCGCTACGAGGCCGTTCCTGCACCGCGCCGCGGCTACGTCTGGGCACCCGGCTACTGGCGCCCGCAGGGCCACCGCCATGCCTGGGTGGCCGGCCACTGGGTCAAGGCGCGTCCCGGCTATGTGTACCGCCAGCCCGTGTGGTCGCAGCAGGGCGGCCGCTGGGGCTACGCACCCGGCCGCTGGGACCGTGACCGCGACGGCGTGCCGGACCGCCATGACCGCCGCCCCAACAACCCCTACCGCCATTGATGGGCGCTTGCGCCCGGCATGAAGCCCGCCCCATCGGCGGGCTTTTTGCTGAGCGCTGCGGCCATGCCCACACTGGCTTCATACCAACATATGCATATAAAAGTGGCTCATTAAGTTCTCAGGAAAATATGGGAATTGATTCACCGGATTTCCCTGCACACCATGCGCCCCTCGTTTTTCCGCTCCTGGATTCCCGCCGCCGCCGCGGCCCTGGCCGTCTTCGGCTCCACCGCAGCGGTGGCAGCCGATTCGGCGGCTTCGTGGCCGCACCAGCCCGTGACCATGATCCTGGGCTTCCCGGCAGGCTCGGGCGTGGACGTGATCGCGCGCGGCGTGCAGGAGCCGCTGTCCCAGCGCCTGGGCCAGCCCCTGATCATTGACTACAAGTCGGGAGCGGCCGGCAACATCGCCAGCGAGATCGTGGCGCGCGCCAAGCCGGACGGCTACACGCTGGCCTTCGGCACGGCCGCCACGCACGGCAGCAATGCCGCGCTGTACAAGAAGCTGCCCTTCGATGTGGAAACCGACTTCGTGCCGGTGGCGCCGCTGATCGATGTGTCCAACGTGCTGACCATCAATCCCAACGTGATCAACGTCAAGAACCTCAAGGAGTTCGTGGACGAGATCAAGGCCAACCCCGGCAAGTACAACTACGCCTCCACGGGCAACGGCGCGGGCACGCACATGGCCTTTGCCGAGTTCAATGCGCGCCTGGGCCTGAACATGGTCCACGTGCCCTACAAGGGCGGCCCCGAGGCCATCACCTCGGTGCTGCGCGGCGAGACCTGCTGCATCATGAACCAGGTCCAGACCGTGCTGCCCCACTACAAGAGCGGCAAGGTGCGCCTGCTGGGCGTGACCACGGCCAAGCCCGTGGAAGTCATCAAGGAAGTGCCCACCATCGCCTCCAGCGGCCTGACGGGCACCAAGGGCTTCGACAGCTCGATCTGGTTCGGCATCTTCGCGCCCAAGGGCACGGACCCGGCCATCGTGGCCAAGCTCAGCCAGGCCGTGCGCGAGGTGCTGGAGCTGCCCGAGGTGCGTGCGCGCTTCGAGTCCCAGGGCAATGCGATCCGCATCGAAACGCCCGAGCAGTTCAAGAAAACCGTGCACAACGACCGCCTGAAGTGGGCACAGGTGGTCAAAGACGCGAAAATCAGCATCGATTGATGCCGTGCGCGCCCGCAGGCCCTGCCCCGCTGGCGCGCCTTTCCTCGTGAGTTCCTGGTGAGTCTATGTCCCTGACCGAACCGGCAGCCACGGCCCCTGCGGGCCTGGCTGCCCTTGAAGAACGCCTGCGCGACGACCTCGTCGCCCTGGGCTGGCCTGCCAAGGCCTGGATTCCTCCCTCCACCCGCGACGGCCAGCCCGTGCACGATGTCCTGGTCATCGGCGCCGGCCAGGCCGGCCTGGCCCTGTCGGCCGCGCTGTCCCAACTGGGCATCGCGGCCGTTTTGCTGGACAAGGCCCCGCTGGACTTCGAAGGCCCCTGGGCCACGACGGCGCGCATGGAAACCCTGCGCTCGCCCAAGGAGCTGACCGGCCCCGCGCTGGGCCTGCCCTCGCTGACCTTCCGCGCCTGGTTCATCGCCCAATGGGGCCGCGAAGCCTGGGCCGCGCTGGACAAGATCCCGCGCCTGCAGTGGATGGACTACCTGCGCTGGTACCGCCGCGTGATGCGCTGCGACGTGCGCAACGGCCACCAGGTCACGGCCATCCGCCCGCAGACCGACGGCACGGTCGAGGTCGATGTGACGGCCGATGGCGCCTCGCGCACCTGGCTGGCACGCCGCGTGGTGCTGGCCACGGGCCGCGACGGCCTGGGCGGCCCGCAGATCCCCGCCTTCATGCGGGGCGTGGACCGCAGCCGCTGGGCGCACTCCTCCGACGTGCTCGACTACGGCCGCCTGGCCGGCCTGCACGTGGGCGTGGTGGGCGCGGGCTCCTCGGCCATGGACAGTGCCGCCACCGCGCTGGAGAACGGCGCCGCCAGCGTGGACCTGCTGGTGCGCCGCAGCGACCTGCCGCGCATCAACAAATCCAAGGGCTCGGGCACGCCCGGCCTCACGCACGGCCAGTTCCTGCTGCCCGACGCCTGGAAATGGCGCATACGCCACTACATCAACGTGCAGCAGGTGCCACCTCCGCACGGCAGCACGCTACGCGTCTCGCGCCATGCCAACGCCCACTTCAACCTGGGCTGCGCCGTGCAGAAGGTGGAGCAGGACGGAGACCGGCTGCGCGTGGACACGCCGCGCGGCGTGTTCGTGCTGGACTTCCTGATCGTCTCCACCGGCTTTGCCATCGACTGGCGCCAGCGCCCCGAGTTCGCCGACCTGGCGCCCCATGTGCGCATCTGGAGCGACCGCTTCGTGCCCGAGGCAGGTGCCGAGGACCAGGAACTGTCGGACTCGCCCGACCTGGGCCCGCTGTTCGAGTTCCAGGAAAAGACGCCCGGCGCCCTGCCCGGCCTGGACCATGTGCACTGCTTTTGCTATCCGGCCGCGCTGTCGCACGGCACGGTGTCGGGCGATATCCCCGCCATCAGCGACGGCGCGCGCAAGCTGGCCCAGGGCCTGGCCTCGCTGTTCTACCGCGAGGACCTGGAACACCACTACGCCCAGCTGCAGTCCTATTCCGAGCCTGAGCTCGACGGCAGCGAATGGACGCCCGCCGACCCCGAAGCCCGCGTGCGGGCCCTGGCAGACAAGACCTGAGATACCCATGACCACCGCCAACGACACCATCGACCGCCTGGCCGGCCTGACCGACCAGTCCCCCGTTTTCGCCACGCGCCGCCAGCGCGACAAGGTGGCCATTGCCACCCAGGCCTGTGAGGACCTGCTGCTGGGCGACGGCCTGGCCGACAGCCTGTCGCGCGCCGAGCGCCTGGTGCTGGCCAGCGAGCAATGCCGCGTCAGCGGCGTGCAGGCCCTGGCCGATGAATACCGCCAGCGTGCCGAGTCCCTGGGCGATGCCCTGACGCCCGCGCTGCGCACCGTGCTGGCCCAGCCCGGCGCCCAGACCGGCAATGCGCGCCTGGATGCGGCCCTGCACTTCGTGCGCACCCTGGCCCTGCACCCCGCCGAAAGCGACCGCGCGGCCCTGCTGGCCATGCCCGAGTCCGGCCTGTCCATCGACGACACCGTGCTGGTGGCCCAGCTGGTGGGCTTCATCGCCTACCAGTTGCGCCTGTTCGCGGGCGTGCAGGCCATGGACGCGCTGGGCGGCCAGGCCAGTGCACCGGCTGCCGAAGCCGCCGCCGCACCCTTCGTGCACCCCGCCAACCTGCCGCCACCGGGCGAGCCGCTGCGCCGCAACGGCTACACCAGCGAGACGCTGGACTGGACGTCATGGTTGCCCGTGCTCGACCCCGCCACGGCCACGGCCGAGCAGCAGGCCGTGCTGGACCTGAGCCATCCCAAGGCGCGCACGTCGGACTTCTACCTGCTGCTGGCCCGCCAGCCGCGCGTGCTGTCGGAGCGCTCGCAGGCCTTCAACGCCATCATGTACGCGCCCGGCGGCCTGTCGCGCGCCGAGCGCGAGGTGGCGGCCACGGCCGTGTCGCGCTCCAACGGCTGCGTGTACTGCGCATCGGTCCACGCTCAGCGCTTCGAGCAGCTGGCCAAGCGCAACGATGTCATGGCCCAGATGTTCGATGACCCCGACACGGCCGGCACCAATGCGCGCGAACGCGCCATCATCCAGTCCTCGCTGGCCCTGACGCGCGCACCCGGCAGCTTTGGCGCAGCCCAGCTGCAGCCGCTGCGCGATGCCGGCCTCACCGACCAGGAAATCCTGGACATGCTGCATTCGGCCGCGCTGTTCGGCTGGGCGAACCGGTTGATGCTCAATCTCGGGAAAGAGAAGTACATCACCCCCTGAGGCGCTTACGCGCCTTCCCCCGTGGCACGGCGCCTCTCTACCCGCTTCGCGGGGAGGGGGACGACACCCTCGGTGCGGGGCGGCGCGGCCGGCGTAGGCCCTTCCTCGGTGTCCCTGACTTGGGCTGCGCCGGTTTTTATGCGCTGTGCCTTGAGACGCCGCGCTTCACCTCAGTACACATCCCTGCGGTAACGGCCTTCGACGATCAGGTCTTCGACGGCCGTAGCGCCCAGGATGTCGGCCAGCGCGGCATCAACGCCTGCGGCCATGCCGTCGGCGCTGCCGCAGACGTAGAGCACGGCACCGTCGGCGATCCAGTCGCGCAGGGGTTCGGCGGCTTCGCGCAGGGCGTCCTGCACGTAGCGGCGCCGGGCCTGGTCGCGGGAGTAGATGAAGTCGGCGCGCTGCAGCTTGCCTGCGGCCAGCCAGCCGGAGACCTCGGCCTCGCAGTACCCGTCATGGGCCCGCTGGCGTTCGCCGAACAGCAGCCAGTTGCGGTGGCGGCCTGCGTGCATGCGCGCCAGCAGGTGGCCGCGCAGGCCGGCATAGCCGGAGCCGTTGCCGATGAAGATGGCCGGCGCATCGGGCTCGGCATCTGCCTCGTCGCGCGGCTCGAAGGCGCGGTTTTCCACCAGTCTCATGGCCACGGATGTGCCCGGGGCCGCATGTGCCGTCAGCCAGCCCGACGCCACGCCCAGGCCGCCGTCATGGCGGGCCTGGCGCACCAGCAGCCGTACATGGCCGTCCTGCGGCAGCGAGGCGACCGAGTAACTGCGCGGCAGCAGGGGCCGCAGCGCATCGGCCACGGCCTGGGGCGCGGTGCCGGGGGCCATATCGCCCGGGGCCGGCAGCACGCTGGCGGCCAGCGCCTCGGCCAGCGTGCAGGTCTGCTGGCGCCATTGCACGGGGGCCGAGCCGTCACATTCCTGGGCGGCCAGCCAGGCCTGCACGGTGGCTGCGCCATGGCGTGGCAGCACCTCGGCCAGCGCACCAGCCCGCCACAGCGGGGCCACGCCTTCGGGCGGCGACAGTTCCAGCACGTAGAGACCGGCGCCCTGGCTGCCCGCATTGCACAGGCTGCGCGCCTGCAGCGGCCATGCGGCAAAGGCCGTGGCATCGGCCAGCGGGCCTGCAGCGGACGCAGGCAGCGCATCCGATGCAGGCGGCAAGGCCCCGAAATGCCCTGCCAGCGCCTGCTGCCAGGCATTCCAGGCCTGGGGTTGCTCGCCATCCATCTCGATCAGCGGAAACACGGGCTGTGCGCCCAGGCGGCGCAGCTGGTGGTCCAGCGCATGGCCAAAGCCGCAGAAGGCCGCGTACTGCCGGTCGCCCAGCGCCAGCAGGCCGTATTGCAGGTGCGGCAGTGCCGAGCCCGAGGCCGCGCCCAGCAGGCGCGCAAAGCGGCGTGCGGCATCGGGCGGGTCGCCTTCGCCGAAGGTGCTGGCCACGAAGAGCACGCGCCGATGGTGGCGCAGTTGCTCGGCATCCAGCGCCGCCACGGATTGCAGGCTGGCCGCCATGCCTGCACCGCGCAGCGCGGCCACGGTGGCCACGGCCAGGCGCTCGGCGCGGCCGGCCTGGCTGGCAAAGGCGACCAGCACGGTGTCCTGGCCCGCAGGCGCGGACGGTGGCGGCTCCTTCATCAGCGCCTGGCGCTCCTTGGCCAGTGCGCGCGCCTTGCGGCGGCGGTCCAGATAGAGCATCCAGCCCGTGATGGCGAACAGGGGCATGATCAGCGAGGCCAGCGTCATGAAGATGCGCCCCGGCATGCCGAAATAGGTGCCCATGTGCAACGGGTAGATGGCGCCCACGGCGCGGCGGCCCGTGGGCAGGTCGGCATAGCGCTCGTCGCGCTGCACCGTGCCGTCGGGCAGCAGGGCCATCTGGTTGCGCGCGCGCTCATGGGCAGCTTCGGCATCCAGCCAGCTGATCTGCAGGGGCTGGCCCGCGCGCTCGGGCAGGCGCAGCTGGGCGAACTGCCAGCCATGGGCGATGCGCTCGAAGGCGGCCCAGCCAGGCGCGATGTCGATGGGCTGCTGCGCGCCAGCCGGCTCAGGCCGGCCGCCACCGGGTTTCGAGGACGGCGCCGCGGGAGCGGCCACACGCGGCGGCACGCCGGCCCAGCCGTCCACCGTGCTGCGCACCACGCCAAAGGCCCAGTACATGCCGGTGCAGGTGAACACCACATAGGCCACCAGGGCCCAGGTGCCCGCCACCGAGTGCAGGCCCCAGAGGAAGGAGCGGCCCTTGAGCGCCGGGTCGAAGGTCAGCCAGGTGCGCCATGACAGCGGCCGGCGCGGCCAGCGCAGGTACAGGCCCGACAGCGACAGCATCAGCAACAGGCCGGCCAGCGTGCCCGTGATGGGCTTGCCGTCATCGCGCGACAGCAGCAGCCAGCGGTGCAGGCGCTCCACCCATTCGAAAAACTCCGTGCCGTGCTGCTCAGGCAGCTGTGCGCCCGTGTAGGGATCGACAAAGACCGTCTGGCCCCGGCGCTGGCCGGCCGGCGGCTTGAAGGCCACCTGGGCCGAGCGGCCGGGCTCGGCAAAGACGGTGATGCGCTGGACCACGCGCTGCTCGCCGGCCTCGCGCAGCGCCTGCGCAATCTGCGGCGGCGCCAGCGGCGCGGCCTCACGCGCGGGCACGGAGGCCGTGCCGGGATTCATCCATCCCAGGATTTCCTCGTGGAACGAGAACACCGCGCCCGACAGCCCGATGACGATGAGCACCGTACCGGCCGTAATGCCGACGAACCAGTGCAACTGGAACCAGATTTTCTTGAAAGTCATGGGGAGCAGGCGAGCAGGCGACGTCGGTCGGAAATCCATTGCGGTGCGCAACGGAACATCAGGACAGAACGGTGCATGGAAGGCAGGCGGGCAGAGATGAAAGTGCGCGGCACCTGTGCATCGGCCCCGGGCGGCGTTGGCCGGGACTTGTCGACGGAAGGCGCCAATCAGCGAGAAATTCTAAATTGTTCTCATTTACGGCGTGTTGCACGCGCGATAGGCCCGCAAGGCGGCCTGGGGTTACGGGCAGGCTTGAGCCGCCGGGATGCAGTGCCTGCGCCCAATGGAAATCGCCTGCCGAAACAGGTTCGGCAGGCGATGGTTCAGCACCTCTTCAACCGTGTGTCAACCGCGTCTGCGGCGCAGATTCCACAGGCCTGCGGCCAGCATCAGCAGCATGGCCATGGCGAGCATGCGCGGTTCGAGCGCAGGGATCGGCGTGGCATCCGGTGCCGCACCCACACGCGCCGGACCGCTGGGATCCACGATCACGCCATTGGCTGCGCGATCATCATCACCCTGGCCGCCATCGGTGACCACCACCGAGGTCGTATTGCCCGACACCACCGCACCCGGAGGCTGATACCAGGAGTCCGCCGCCCCTGCGGACGCTGGACCGAACTTCCAGTACGCCATGCCGGTCACCGGCCCCGGCCAGGTGACGCTGACCGTGATCGAGCTGCTGGCCGTACAGCCGCGAGCCACAAAGTGCACATTGCCATACGGGAAGCTCAACTGGCCCGGCGCACCCGCCGCAGCCGCGACGAAGGACGACTGCGACACATCGAACCCGCAGCCCGCGCCACCACCGCTCAAGGTCGCCGTGGCATTGCCTGCCCCGGTGGCTGTCGGACCAGTGAAGGTCGTTCCGAGCACGTTGAGCGAAGTCGTTGTGGCAGGTCCGGTGTTGCCATTACCAGGATTGGTCTGGGTCGCGCTGATCGTGTGCAGACCCGGCGTCGGCAAGCCGCCGCCTGGTGTGCAGCTCCACGTCTGATCGGCCGCGACGATTGCCGTACACAGCGTCGTCGAGCCATCCTTCACCGTGATCGTGTAGCCCGGCGTGCCGGTGCCGGATATCTGCGGATAGCCTCCCACCGTGGTCGGCGAAACCGTCAGCGTCGGAGCCACCGGCACCTGCGTGCTGGGAGTGACCGGCGTTGCTGGTGTCGAAGCGCAGTTCGTCGTGCAGCCCGTCGTCGGATTGACCGGGTTGATGCCACCCGACGGATCGTAGGAAGCCGTGTTCGTGCTCGAGCCCACTGCCGTCGGCACGGCCGGCAGGTTGAAGCTGGTGTTGCCACCGGCCGCCACTGCCGCAGTGAAGTTCACCGTGCAAGACAGGATTGCCGTGCCATTGCCCACGAAGGGGAAGGTGTTGGGCGTGCAGGTCGCACTGGCCACATTTGCACCGGTCGGCGCACCCGTGATGCTGATGCCTGCAGGCACCAGGTCCTTGATGGTCACGCTGGTGGCGGGACCAAACGCTCCAGCCGCATTCGCTACCGTGAAGGCGTAGTTGAACGCAGTTCCCACAGCCAGGCTGCCGGGGTTGGCTTTGGTGACCGTCAGCGCAGGCGTGCCAGGGGTCACCGGCGTGGAAGGCGTCGATGCGCAGTTCGTTGTGCAACCGGCCGTCGGATTGACCGGGCTGATTCCGCCGGACGGATCGTAGGAAGCCGTGTTCGTGCTCGAACCCACCGCCGTCGGTACAGCTGGCAGGTTGAAGCTGGTGCTGCCACCGGCCGCCACCGGCGTAGTGAAGCTCACCGTGCAAGACAGGATCGCCGTGCCATTGCCCACGAAGGGGAAGGTATTGGGCGTGCAGGTCGCACTGGCCACGTTTGCGCCGGTAGGCACGCCCGTGATGCTGATGCCTGCAGGCACCAGGTCCTTGATGGTCACGCTGGTGCCAGGACCGAAGGCACCAACCGCATTCGCTACCGTGAAGGCGTAGTTGAACGCAGTCCCCACAGCCAGGCTGCCGGGATTGGCCTTGGTGACCGTCAACGCAGGCGTACCAGGCGTGACCGGTGTGGTCGGTGTCGATGCGCAATCCGTCGTGCAACCGGCCGTCGGATTGACGGGGCTGATGCCGCCCGACGGATCGTAGGAGGCCGTGTTGGTGCTCGAGCCCACCGCCGTCGGCACTGCCGGCAGGTTGAAGCTGGTGTTGCCACCGGCCGCCACTGCCGCCGTGAAGTTCACCGTGCAAGTCAGCACAGTGCTGCCATTGCCCGCAAACGGGAAGGTGTTGGGCGTGCAGGTCGCACTGGCCACGTTCGCACCGGTCGGCACGCCCATGATGCTGATGCCTGCAGGCACCAGGTCCTTGATGGTCACGCTGGTGGCGGGGCCGAAGGCACTGGCGGCGTTGGACACGGAGAACGCGTAGTTGAAGGGCGTGCCTACAGCCAGGCTGCCGGGGTTGGCCTTCGTGACCGTCAACGCTGGCGTACCAGGCGTCACCGGCGTGGAAGGCGTAGATGCGCAGTTCGTTGTGCACCCTGCCGTCGGATTGACCGGACTGATGCCGCCCGATGGATCGTAGGAAGCCGTGTTGGTGCTTGAACCCACCGCCGTCGGAACAGCCGGCAGGTTGAAGCTGGTGTTACCACCCGCTGCGACCGAAGCCGTGAAGTTCACCGTACACGTCAGCACGGAGCTGCCATTGCCCGCAAACGGGAAGGTATTGGGCGTGCAGGTCGCACTGGCCACGTTCGCGCCGGTCGGCACACCCGTGATGCTGATGCCTGCAGGCACCAGGTCCTTGATGG
>NZ_JAELTK010000127.1:0-11804 GCF_016428765.1 Delftia sp. ASV31 | reverse complement strand
AGATGTGTATAAGAGACAGGGTTGCGGGGTTGCAGTCCTGCCGAAGGACAGGACTGCTTCGTGATCTGACTCGCCGTGATGTTTGAACGTAGCGCGCAGCGCGAAGTGAGTTTCACGGCGAACCCCGCAACCGCCACGACGCAGGTTGCCCGCAGCGAAGCGGAGGGTCGCGGACATCCGGGTCGCCTTCTTTGATCTGACCTTTCTTGGCGAATCAAGAAAGGGCAGTCGGCCGCCGGGCCGAGACCCGGCCTCGAAAAACAACCACCCGGCAGGGGCAGAAACGAGCAACAGCAGGGGAAGGACGCGTTCAAGACTCCTTGAACAACCTCCCCCCCACAAAATCCACAAACGCCCTCACCTTAGGCGACAACTGCCGGCTCGACGCCCACAGCGCAGAAAACTGCCCCGTGTGCGTCAGGTCCTCCGCCAGCACCCGCTGCAGCTCGCCACGCCCCAGTGCATCCCGCGCCAGGAAGTCCGGCATATAGGCCAGCCCCATGCCCGCCACGGCCGCGCCCAGCATGGCTTCCATGTTGTTGCAGACCAGGGCGGCGGGCAGGTGGGGCGGCATGCCGGGCAGCACCCATTTCTCCAGCTTGCCGCTGCTCAGGAAGCGGTAGCGCAGGCAGCTGTGCTGTGCCAGCTCGGCGGGGGATTGCGGTATGCCCCGTGCCGCCAGGTAGTCGGGCGAGCCGGCCAGGATGAAGCGGAACGGCCCCAGCCGGCGCGCGACCAGGCGTGAGTCGGCCAGTTCGCCGCTGCGGATGACCACGTCCAGGCCGGCCTCGACCACGTCCACCAGGTGGTCGTTGAAGTCCAGGTCCAGGTCAACCTCCGGGTACAGGGCCTGGAACTCGGGCAGCACGGGCAGCAGGAAGCGGTAGCCGATGGTGGGCAGGCTCACGCGCAGCCGTCCGCGCGGCGCCTCGGCGGCGGCCTGCATGGTGGCGCGCGCATCGTGCAGTTCATCCAGGATGCGGCGGCAGCGCTCATGGAACAGTGCGCCTTCCTGCGTGAGGCGTACCTGGCGCGTGGTGCGCTGGAACAGGCGCAGGCCCAGTTGCTGTTCCAGCCGCGCCACGTTCTTGCCTACGGCCGAGGCCGAGATGCCCAGGGCGCGCCCGGCCTCGGCAAAGCTCAGCAGGTCGGCTGCACGCACAAAGGATTCGAGTCCGCTGAAGCTGTCCATGTCGATTGCCAACCTGGGGTTGGGAGTGTGGGGAGTCTGGCGCCTATTTTCACGGCATTGCAGCGCTTTTATCGTTCATGCATGCCTGGCCATGTGCGGCCGGGAAATTGCGAAAGCCTTGCCAACCATGTCCTCCTGCCTGACTTCTTCCCGCGCACCGGGTGCGCTCCACGGCACAGCGCGACCGCGTGCGTCCCCGGTCTGGGTGCTGTTGTCGGTGTGCCTTGCGGCGCTGGCGATGCCGCTGAGCTTTACCGGGCCGGCCGTGGCCCTGTCTGCGCTGCGCGAGGCGCTGGGCGGCGGGCCGCTGGCGCTCAACTGGGTGACGAATGCCTTCATGCTGAGCTTTGGCGCCACGCTGATGGCGGCCGGCGCGCTGGCCGATCTGCACGGGCGGCGGCGCGTTTTCCTGATGGGGCTGGGCGTGGTGCTGGCCAGTGCGCTGGCCCAGGCCTGCCTGGGCGGGCAGGGGTCCATTGTCGTGTTCAACCTGCTGCGTGCGCTGCAGGGCCTGGGCGCGGCGGCCGCGCTGGCGGGCGGCACGGCGGCGCTGGCCCAGGTGTTCGATGGAGCGGGGCGCATGCGTGCCTTCAGTGGCGTGGGCACGTCGTTCGGCGTGGGCCTGGCCTTCGGGCCGTTGCTGTCGGGCTGGTTGCTGGGCGTGGCGGGCTGGCGCGGCGTGGTGCTTTGCGTGGCCGCCGTGGCGCTGGCCGCGCTGGTGCTGGGGCTGCGCTGCATGCCGGAGTCGAGCAACCCGAAGGCGCAGCGGCTGGACCGGGCCGGTGCGCTGCTGTTCACCGCAGCCCTGGCGCTGCTGACCTGGGGCGTGCTGCAGGGGCCGGAGGCGGGCTGGTCCAGCGGGGCGGCGCTGCTGCCGCTGGCCGGTGCCGCGCTGGCGCTGGCGGCCTTTGTGGCCGTGGAGCGGCGCGTGCAGCAGCGCACGGGGCAGCCCATGCTGGACCTGTCGCTGTTTCGCTATCCGCGTTTCGTGGGCGTGCAGTTGCTGGCGGGTGCGCCGGCCTATGCCTTCGTGGTGCTGCTGGTGCTGCTGCCGGTGCGCTTCATCGGCGTGGAGGGCATGGCGCCGCTGCAGGCGGGGCAGCTGATGTTTGTGCTGTCCCTGCCCATGCTGTTCGTGCCGTTGCTGGCGGGCTGGCTCACACGCTGGATCTCGGCCGCGCTGCTGTGCCTGGCGGGGTTGCTGGTGTGCGCGGCGGGCCTGCTGTGGCTGGGCGGGTGCGCGCCGGGCACGGCCTTTGCGCAGATGGCACCCCCGCTGCTGCTGATCGGCCTGGGCATCGGGCTGCCCTGGGGTTTGATGGATGGCCTGGCCGTGAGCGTGGTGCCCAGCGAGCGCGCCGGCATGGCCACGGGCATTTTCAGCACGGTGCGCGTGGCGGGCGAGGGCATGGCGCTGGCGCTGGTGGGCGCGGGGCTGGCCGCATTGCTGGCATGGCGTCTGTCGGCATTGGCACCTAAGGCACCCCAGGCGATGCAGGCGGTGCATGCCACCGGCCGCGCGGCGCAGTTGTTGGTGACGGGGAACATCGCCGAGGCCATGGCCCTGCTGCCCGGCCTGTCTGCACCCGCCGTGCTGGCGGCCTATGGCCAGGCCTTTGGCATCTTGCTGGATGTGCTGGCGGGCATCACGGTGCTCACGGCGCTGGCGGTGTACGGGTTCCTGCGTGCCGGGGCCTCCACGGATACCGGTACGGGCACGGACATGGCACATGCCTGACAATCGCGGGTTTCACTCAGCCGTCAGCCGCTTTTCGCCATGTCAGAGGAATCCCAGAACAACGCCCCCCAGACCCCCTATGAATGGATCGGCGGCGAGCCCAGGGTGCAGGCCCTGGTGGACCGTTTCTACGATCTGATGGACCTGGAGCCCGGCTATGCCGAACTGCGTGCCGCCCACGGCAGCACGCTGGCCGATGCGCGCCAGAAGCTGTTCTGGTTCCTGTGCGGCTGGCTGGGCGGCCCTGACCATTACCAGGACCGCTTCGGCCACCCGCGCCTGCGCATGCGCCACATGCCGTTTTCCATCGGCATCCTGGAACGCGACCAGTGGGTGGCCTGCATGGACCAGGCCATGGGCGAGACCGGCGTGCCCGAGGATTTGCGCGTGCGCCTCAAGGCCAGCTTCATGAATACGGCCGACTGGATGCGGAACCGGTAGCAGGTGGCTGCCCCCGGCGCTGCTGAAAAAAAGGGCCGGCCCCCTGCAGGAGGCCGGCCCAAGCAGCAATCGGTTGGGGTTCAGAGCTTTTCGTCGCGCATGTAGTACCAGTGGTACAGGAACCGCTGCCCCAACCGGCGAAACGGCGCAAACGCGGGCGAGCGCACCATGTTGAAGATGTTCGGGTACTCCAGCTCCGAGTTGTAGATGGGCAGCTCGAAGGTCTTGCTCTGGCGCCCCGCGATGCGCTCGGCCATGCGTCGGCCCGCGTGGGCCGAGAAGGAGACGCCGTTGCCGCCATAGCCCACGGCGTAGAAGATGCTCTGGGCCGGATCGGGCTGGAAGACGCGCGGCATCATGTCGTGGCTGACATCGACCCAGCCCCACCAGGAGTAGTCGATGGTGATGCCCTTGAGCGCCGGGAACTTGCGGTGCAGGCCGTCCACCAGCTTGGCCATGTGGATGGGGTTGGGCGCATCGGCACCCGTGACGGCGCTGCGGCTGCCGATCTGCACGCGGTTGTCGGGCAGGCGGCGGTAGTAAAAGCGCAGCGTGCGCGTGTCGGTGATGACCTGGGTGGTCTTGAAGCCCGTGGCCTCCAGCTCCTGCTCGGTCAGCGGCCGCGTGACCAGCGAGTTCGAGAGGATGGGCATGATCTTGGAGCGCAGGCTGCCATGCAGAGCGTTGCTGGTGTAGCCGCCCGTGGCAAAGCCCACGGCGCGCGCCCGCACGGTGCCGCCGGGCGTGCGCAGGTGGTGCACGCCGTTGCGCGTCTCGACGCCCAGCACCGGACTGGCCGGGTGCACCTTGACGCCCAGCTCCCGCGCCTTGCGCAGGTAGCCGAAGGCCAGCTTGAGCGGGTGCACGCCGATGCCGTCGGGCTCGTGCATGGCGCCGTGGCTGTCGGCATCGTTCACATAGTCGCGGCGCAGCTCCTCGGGGCTGAGCATGCGGGCGTCGTAGCCGAAGACCTCGCGCATGATCTGGGTCTCGTTGCGCAGGAAGTCGAGTTTCTTTTCGCGGTGGGCGATGTAGAGGTGGCCGCCGGGCTGGGGTTCGCACTCGGGGAATTCGGCCACCAGGTCCTTGAAGGTCTGGAAGCCCTCGCGGATCTCGGCGTCGAGCTTGAGCGCCACGTCCTTGCCCCAGCGCGCAATCCACTGCGAGCGGTACAGGCGCCCGCTGGCGTTCTGGCCCTGGCCGCCATTGCGGCTGGTGCAGCCCCAGGCGGTCTGGTTGGCGTCCAGCACCACGGCACGTATGCCGTGTTCGCGCGCCAGGAACAGGGCCGTGGCCAGGCCCGTGAAGCCCGAGCCGACGATGGCCACGTCCACGTCCATGTCGCCGGTGACCGGGCCGTCATCGTCTGGCGGGCGTCCCGCCGTGCCGACCCAGTAGGTGGGCGCATAGCCCGTGCCGTGGCCCGGGTTGGCGGCCACCAGCGGGTCGTACTGAGGGTCGTAGGGACGCAGGTGGCTGGGGCGGATGTCCTCGGCTTTCATGGCGGATGTCTCCTGGTGCGGCGGCTTGGGATCTGCCGCTTTTTGCTATGGATTCGGTGGAATGGGGCCAATGCCGGCAAGCCCTGCAAGGCGGTGCGCCGACGATGGAATCAGCATAGCCAGCAGGCCATGGAGCCAGTTAGCGCCACAGCCCAGCTTTCGATAGAGCCAGTGGCGGCCGGTGCGCGCGCCTGGACCTAACGATTGATGGCATCTGGTTCTAACGGGTCCGTGTGCCTGCTACCTACCATGGCCCATCGACATTTCGATGACGCGGCGCGGCGGCCCTGCCCGGGGCCCGGCGCCGTGGTACCCACCACAGACAAGGAGACAGCATGAGCGCAGACACCAACCCTCCGGATGCCCAGTTCCTGGCCCGCTTCGCCGAGGCCTGGAACCGCCACGACATCGAGGCCCTGATGGGCTTCATGGCCGATGAGTGCGAGTTCCACGCCGTGGCCGGGCCCGATCTCATGGGCCGCAGCTTCGTCGGCCGCCAGGCGGTGCGCGAGGGTTTCCAGATGGCCTGGCAGGCTTTCCCCGATGCGGCCTGGCTCGATGGAGACCATTTCGTGCAGGGCGACCGTGGCGTGTCCGAGAGCACCTTCAGGGGCACCAAGGCCGACGGCCTGCGCGTGGAAGCGCGCATGGTGGATGTCTTCACCTTCAAGGACGGAAAGATCGCCGTGAAGAACGCCTTCCGCAAGGACCGCCCGCCGGTGGCGGCCGCCTGACGGCGCGGGGCCTTGCGGCCCCGTGCCACCGGGAACACCGGATACGCCACGGCAAGGCGCGCACCTGCGCAGCCACCACAACAGAGCATCAGCCGTGGCGCCTGAACGCAACAGGAGACAAGACATGATCGGACATCAGCAAGCCTCTTCGCCGGGGCTTTCACACGGGCTCAAACAGCGGCACATGACCATGATCGCCCTGGGCGGCGTCATCGGCGCCGGGCTGTTCGTGGGCAGCGGCGTCGTCATCAAGTCGGCCGGGCCGGCCGCGATTCTTTCCTTCCTCATCACGGGCCTGCTCGTGGTGCTGGTCATGCGCATGCTGGGCGAGCTGGCCTGCTCCATGCCCGGCGGAGGGTCCTTCTACGAATATGCGCGAGAGGCCTGGCGCGACCGCCCCGGCGTGGGCCGGCTGGCAGGCTTTCTGACGGGCTGGATGTACTGGTACTTCTGGGTCATCGTCGTGGCGCTGGAGGCCGTGGCCGGTGCCGACCTGGTGCGCTACTGGCTGCCCGATGTCCCCAACTGGAGCATCAGCCTG
This sequence comes from Delftia sp. ASV31, assembly GCF_016428765.1. Taxonomy (NCBI): domain Bacteria; kingdom Pseudomonadati; phylum Pseudomonadota; class Betaproteobacteria; order Burkholderiales; family Comamonadaceae; genus Delftia; species Delftia sp. ASV31. The sequence goes on along the minus strand of NZ_JAELTK010000127.1, from coordinate 5,656 downwards.
GTGCTGCTGGTGATGCTGACGCTGACCAACCTGGTCTCGGTGAAGTCCTTTGGCGAGTTCGAGTTCTGGTTCGCCTCCATCAAGGTGGCGGCCATCGTGGTCTTCCTGTTCGTGGCGGGCGTCTACGTGCTGGGCCTGACGCCTGCGTCGCAGGGCATGCACTTCGGCAACCTCACCGGCAATGGCGGCTTCATGCCCAACGGCATCGTGCCGGTGCTGACCGGGGCCGTGGCGGCCACGGGCTTTTACTTCGGTGCCGAAATCGTGACCATTGCGGCAGCTGAAACGGCCGAGCCGCAGAAGGCCGTGGCCAAGGCCACCAGCTCGGTGATCACGCGCGTGCTGGTGTTCTATGTGGGCTCCATCTTCCTGGTGGCCTGCCTGGTGCCCTGGAATGCGGTTGGCATCGCCACGCCGTATGTGAGCGCACTGAACACCATGGGTGTGCCGGCTGCCGCGCAGATCATGAACGCCATCGTGCTGACGGCCGTGCTGTCGGCGCTCAACTCGGGGCTGTATGCATCCTCGCGCATGCTGTTCGCGCTGACGCGGCGCGGCGATGCGCCCCAGGCGCTGGCCAAGGTCAGCCGCAACGGCGTGCCCACGCGCGCCATCCTGGTGGCCACGGTGTTCGGCTACGGCGCCGTGGTGATGTCCTATGTGTCGCCCGACAAGGTGTTCGCCTTCCTGGTCAATTCCTACGGCACGGTGGCGATCTTCGTGTACATCCTGATCGCCATCTCGCAGCTGCGCCTGCGCTCCCGCCTGGAGCGCGAGGCGCCGCACCTGCTCAAGGTGCGCATGTGGTGCTATCCGTACCTGACCTGGTTCGCCATCTTCGGCATGCTGTCCATCGTCATCGCCATGGCCTTCATCCCCGAGCAGCGCACACCGCTGGCGCTGGGCGTGGCCAGCCTGTGCATCCTGTTGCTGGCCTATGGCGTGCGGCAGTTCCTGCAGCGTGGCGTGGCGCCGGTGGTGTCCTCGCTGTCCGAGGCCGCGCAGCCCGAACCGCAGAAGTACTGACAGGGGGCGACGGGACCGGCAGGGCCGGTCCCGGCCACTCCTTGCGTTACTTCTCGGGCTGCTCCTCACGGATCGCATCGGCCAGGGCCTTCACGCCCTGGCCGATGTCGTTGGCGGGTATGGATTGGTAGCCCATGCGCATGAAGCTGCCGGGCGTGCCCGGGCGGGCGAAGAACACATCGCCGGGCTCGATGAGCACGCCATGCGCTGCGGCGCGCTGCGCCAGGGCTTCGACAGGAATGTGGTCGGGCAACTGCACCCAGCACGAGCCGCCGCCGCGCACGGGTGTGATGCGGCAGCCGGGGGCATGCTCGGCCATGGCGGCCGTCAGCGCCGCGTGCCGCTCCTTCTGCGCCTGGGCCAGGCGCCGCTGCTGGGCCTCGTAATGGCCCAGGGAGATGAACATGGCCAGCGTGCGCTGCACGAAGGTGGCAGGGTGGCGGATCATGAGCCGGCGCAGCGCGCGCAGTTCGCGGATCAGCTCTGGCGCAGCCACGATGTAGCCCACGCGCAGGCCCGGCGCCAGGCTCTTGGACAGGCTGCCCACGTAGATCACGCGGTTGCTGCGGTCCAGGCTCTTGAGCGCCGGGATGGGCTGGCCGTCGAAGCTGCTCTCGCTCTCGTAGTCGTCCTCGATGAGGATGATGTCGTGCTCCTCGGCCATCTCCAGCAGCGCCTCGCGCCGCGCCAGCGGCATGGTCACGCCCGTGGGGCATTGGTGGCTGGGGGTCACGTAGAGGTAGTCGAGCTGGCGCAGCAGCGGCGTGACCGGCAGGCCCTGGCCGTCCACCGGCAGCGGGATGACCTGGGAGGTGCGGCTGCTGAAGATGTTGCGCGCGTCGGGGTAGCCGGGCTCCTCGATGCCCACGGCCGTGCCCTCGCGCATCAGCAGGTCGGCCACCATGTAGAGGGCGTGCTGCGCACCCACGGTAATGATCAGCTCGTCGGCCGAGGCCCAGACGCCGCGGCGCGGCAGGATCTTGGTCTGCACCTGCTGGATCAGCATCTCGTCGTCGCGCGCGATCTGGTCGGGCGCCCACTGGCGTATGTCCAGCACCCCCAGCGCCTTGAGGCAGCATTCGCGCCAGGCGGCCGTGGGAAACAGCTCCTTGTCGAACTGGCCGTACAGGAAGGGATAGGGGTAGCGCTGCCAGTCCTCTTCCTTGACGATGCTGCGCTGCTGGCTGGGCAGCAGCCACAGGCGCCGCGACCAGTCGGTGCGGCGGCCTTCGCCAGGGGTGCTGCTGGCCGCAGCGCCGCCCGGCGTGCGCCCCTTGAGTACGTCGGGATGGATGAAGTGGCCCTTGCGCTGGCGGCTCAGCAAAAAGGCTTCCTCGGCCAGCTGCTGGTAGGCCAGCACCACGGTGATGCGTGCCACGCCCAGGTGGCGCGCCAGCTCGCGGCTGGAGGGAATGGATTCGCCGGGTGCGAGGATGCCCGAGAGGATGGCATCGACCAGCATCTCGCGGATCTGGCCCTGCAGGCTCAGGGAGGGGCGGGCGCTGCGGCGAAACAGCTGCCCCCACATGGCGCCCTCGGGCGGTTGCGGCTGCGTGGCCGCGCGCTTGTCTGTCATGTCTTGTCGTTCCCGCCGCTGCGGCGGGCCGCTCGCTGTGTTTGTCTCCCGCGCAGGTGCAGGGCAGGGCCTGCATCCGCGACCGGCCAATATAGGCCAGCGCGGTGCGCCACGGGGCCGGGAGTTTGCGATGGTTGCAATTTTTGCGGAGAGGCCGGAAATTGATATACAATCGTTGTCTTGGCGGCTGTAGCTCAGCTGGATAGAGTACTTGGCTACGAACCAAGGGGTCGTGGGTTCGATTCCTGCCAGCCGCACCAAAACGACAAGCCTCAGAACTGCAAAGTTCTGAGGCTTTTTCGTTTCAGGCGCCCGCACAGGCCCGCACGGAGGCCGTGGCAATGGTTCAGGCGCTGGGCAACGGTTATTTTTCGATATTTTCATGGTTTTCCGTAAGCGTTCAAAAAGCACGCTATAATTCGAAGCTTGGCGGCTGTAGCTCAGCTGGATAGAGTACTTGGCTACGAACCAAGGGGTCGTGGGTTCGATTCCTGCCAGCCGCACCAAAACGACAAGCCTCAGAACTGCAAAGTTCTGAGGCTTTTTCGTTTGTGCTCGGTTGGCGTGGTTTGTGCAGCGTCTTCGCCTGCTGCGGTGATCTGTGTGAAGATCTGCTCCCTATGAGCAAGGCTTTCACCAAGGAATCCGACGGCGACGACGATGATGAAGTCGGCCTGCCGCCCTTGCCGCCGGGCGGCAAGAACTACATCACGCCCCAGGGCTTCGAGCGGCTGAAGACGGAGCTGCTGGACCTGATCGACAACGAGCGTCCGCGCATCGTGGAGATCGTGCACTGGGCGGCCAGCAATGGCGACCGCTCCGAGAACGGCGACTATCTCTACGGCAAGAAGCGCCTGCGCGAGATCGACCGGCGCATCCGCTTTCTGACCAAGCGGCTGGAGATCGCCGAGGTGGTCGATCCCTCCGTGCATGCCGGCAGCGAGCAGATCTACTTCGGCGCGACCGTCACCTATGTCGATGACGAGGGCGAGGAGCGCACCATCACCATCATGGGCATCGACGAGGCCGACAGCGCACGCCAGCAGGTCAGCTGGATCGCTCCCGTCTCGCGCGCCCTGCTCAAGGCCCGTGTGGGCGACGAGGTGGCCCTGCCCACACCCGCAGGTGTGCGCACGCTGGAAGTGCTGGAAGTCACCTACCCGGAGCCGGGCAGCGCCGCCGGGTGAGCGTTCAGGGCTGCAGTTTCTGCAGCAGCTCCAGCGTGGGATAGCCGTCGGCCACCAGACCCTGGCTTTGCTGGAACTGGCGCAGGCCCGCGCGCGTGGCCGGGCCCATCACGCCATCGGCCGTGCCGGCCGAAAATCCCCGTTCGTTGAGCGCAGCCTGCAAGGCGCGCAACTGGTCGCGCGACAGCGGTGCCAGATCGCGCGGCCAGGCTGCCTGCACGCCCGGGCCACCGGCCAGTTGCTGCGACAGCAGGCCCACGCCCAATGCGTAATTCACGGAGTTGTTGTAGCGCAGGATGGTGCGGAAATTGGCGCCCACCATGAAGGCCGGCCCGCGCGCGCCGGCCGGTGCGATCACGCTGGCATCGGCCATGGCGGGCAGGGCGGAGCCGTCCACGGCCTGCACGCCTTCGGCCGCCCATTGCGCGCTGTCCTGGCGCACGCTGGTCTCGGCGCGTGCATGGTCAAAGCCTGCCGGCAGGCGCACTTCCACGCCCCAGGGCTCGCCCGTCTTCCAGCCTGAGTGGGAGAGGTAGTTCGCCGTGGAGGCCGTCACATCGGGCAGGCTGCCCCAGATGTCGCGGCGGCCATCGCCATCGGCATCCACCGCATAGGCCAGGAACACGGAGGGCAGGAATTGCGTGTGGCCCATGGCACCCGCCCAGGAGCCGATCATGTGGGCCGCATCGATATCGCCGTTGTCGATGATGCGCAGGGCTGCAAGCAGCTCCTTTTGCGCCCAGGCGGCGCGCCGGCCGTCGAAGGCCAGCGTGGCCAGCGCATCGACCGTGGGGAAGTTGCCGAAGTTGCCGCCGAAATTGCTTTCCATGCCCCAGATGGCGGCGATCACCTCGGCCGGCACGCCATAGCGCTGGCTGGCCGACTGCAGCGGTGCAGCCGCTTCGCGCAGCTTGGCGCGGCCCTGGGCAATGCGCTGGGCAGATACGGCGCTGTCCAGGTACTGCCAGGGCGTGCGCGTGAATTCAGGCTGCGAGCGGTCCAGCTGCACCGCGCGGCGTTGCAGCCGGGCAGGCTCCAGCGCGCTGCGCACGGTTTTCTCCGAGATGCCGGCGTCCAGCGCCTTGCGCGCGAAATCCCGTTTCCATGCTTCGAAGCTGGTGGCCTCGGCCTGCTGGGCGGCATCCGGCGCGGTGGCCGGTTCGGGCTGCACGGGTGCGACAGGCGCCGTGGGGGCGGGCATGGAGGGCGGCACCGTGACCGGCGCAGGCGCCGGCCGGGACGCGCAGCCGGCCAGCAGCACGGCGGCCAGGGCGGTGGCCAGGGCGGCACGGTTCAGCGCGGCGGGATGGCGGGCGGTGGGAAAAGCTTGGGCAGTGGCGTGTGCGGCGGCTTGGGCGGTGGCGTGTGCGTGGTGCATCCGGCCATTGTCTCCGCTGCGCCCCGGCTCTGAGTGCAACACGGTGTTTCTGCATTGGGCGTGCGGGGCCGCTATGCTGTGCGGCCATGACCGCCATCGCTCCACCGCCATCACCATCCCCGGTTCTGCACGATGCCGCGCTGGCCCTGCGCGCCCTGCTGCCGCCCGGCCGGCGCTGGCTGGTGCTGACGGGCGCGGGCTGCAGCACGGGCTCCGGCATTCCGGACTACCGGGATCTGGAAGGCCAGTGGAAGCGCCCCCAGCCGGTGACGCTGCAGGCCTTCATGGGCAGCCATGCCACGCGCCAGCGCTATTGGGCGCGCAGCCTGCTGGGCTGGCCCGTGATGGCGCAGGCCAGGCCCGGCCAGGCCCACGCGGCACTGGCGCAGTTGCAGCAGCGCGGATGGATCGAAGGCCTGGTCACCCAGAATGTGGACGGCCTGCACACGGCCGCGGGCAGCGATGGCGTCATCGACCTGCACGGCCGCA
>NZ_JAELTK010000126.1:0-12087 GCF_016428765.1 Delftia sp. ASV31 | reverse complement strand
GCGCTGCACTACACGATCAGCGAAGGCCGGCGCCACCCCGTGCGCCTGCACAATCCGCGCGGCGAGGTCTACCGCCGCTTCATCCCCTGGCTGGGCCGCACGCTGAGCTTTCGCACCGTGGAGCCCGAGGCCGACCTGCCCCTCATCCACCGCTGGATGAACGACCCGGTCGTCGCGCATTTCTGGGAGGAAAGCGGCGACCTTGCCCACCACCGCGCCTACCTGCAGCGCATGGCCGGCGACCCGCATGCGCTCGGCCTCATCGGCTGCCTTGACGGCGAGCCCTTCGGCTACTTCGAGGCCTACTGGGCCAAGGAAGACCGCATCGCCCCCTTCTATGACGCGGGCGACCATGACCGGGGCTGGCATGCGCTGGTGGGGGAGGCGCGGTTTCGCGGCAGGCCCTACCTGACGGCCTGGCTGCCCTCGCTGTCGCACTACCTATTTCTGGACGACTGCCGCACGCAGCGCATCGTCGTGGAGCCGCGCGCCGACAACCGCAAGATGCGCAAAAGCCTGCCGCGCTGCGGCTATGCGCTGGTCAAGGAATTCGACTTCCCGCACAAGCGCGCCGTGCTGGGAGTCCTGCTCAGGGAACGCTTTTTCGCAGACGCCTTGTGGATACCGCAGACCGACGCAGCCGCGCCGGACGCACTGGACGCATCGACCCAATGAAAGGACCTTCCATGCAAACCCACCCGCTGATCGGCATCGGCTTCGGCCCCTCCAACATTGCCCTGGCCATCGCCCTCAAGGAGCGCGAAACCACCGCACGGGCCATGCACCCCGTCTTCATCGAAAAGCAGCCGCGCTTCGCCTGGCACCGGGACATGCTGCTGGAGCAGGCCCACATGCAGGTGTCCTTCCTCAAGGACCTGGCCACGCTGCGCAATCCCACCAGCCGCTTCACCTTCATCAACTACCTGCACGAGAAGGGCCGGCTGCAGGACTTCATCAACCTCAAGACCTTCTTTCCCAGCCGCCACGAGTTCAACGACTACCTGGCCTGGGCCGCCTCCAAGTTCGAGGACCGCTGCGTCTACGGCCAGGAAGTCATCGAGGTGCTGCCTGAAAAACGCGACGGCAAGGTGGAGCTGCTGCGCGTGCGCTCCCGCGATGCGGCCGGCAACGTGCATGAGCGCCTGGGCCAGAACCTGGTCATGAGCATCGGCGGCACGCCCAGCATTCCCGAGCAGTTCAAGCCCCTGCGCGGCGATGCGCGCGTCTTCCACTCCAGCGCCTACCTGCGCAGCATTGCCGAGCATGCCCGGCCGCTGCGCATCGCCGTGGTCGGTGCGGGCCAGAGCGCAGCGGAAATCTTCATGGACCTGCACGGCCGCTACGCCACCGCCGAGATCGATCTGGTCATGCGCGCCCGCTCCATCCGCCCTTCGGACGACAGCCCCTTCGTCAACGAAATCTTCAACGCCGACTTCGTGGACCATGTCTACAGCCGCCCGCACGACGAGCGCGGCGCCCTGCTGCGCGAGTTCTGGCACACCAACTACGCCTGTCCCGACCTGGAGCTGATCGAGAGCATCTTCAAGGTGTTCTATGAACAGAAGGTCGTCGGCGATACGCGCCATCGCTTCCTGCGCCGCCACGAGGTGCAGGACGTGCGCGCCGCCAGCGACGGCATCCACCTGGGCCTGCGCGACCTCAACAGCGGCATCGACCATGCATCGCGCTACGACGTGGTGGTGCTGGCCACCGGCTATGCGCGCGAGCACCACAAGACCCTGCTGGACCCGCTGGCCCCCTACCTGGGCGACTTCTCCGTGAGCCGCGACTACCAGGTGCACACCACGGCGGACTTTCGCCCCGCCATCTTCCTGCAGGGCGCCTGCGAGGGCTCCCACGGCCTCAGCGACACCCTGCTGTCCGTCACTTCGGTGCGCACCGGCGAAATCGGTGAAGCCCTGCTGGCAGCGCAAGCCCAAAGACCCGATGTTGCGCGCACAGAACAGCTGGCGCTGCAGGATTGAAAGATCGCAGGGCGGCATGATGGCGCAGGGATCTCCCATGCCATAATTTGAATGCAAACCATTTGCATTTGAATTTGAATCACCTGCGCCGCTGAATCCCATACCCGCTGCTGCACCGCCCCGGCCCTGGCCGGGGTTGCAGCATCCGGTAGGCCCTTCTCTGTACGGACCCAGGGATTCCAACCCATCGCCCTTGCGGAAAGGCAGGTATCCGGATGCGTGACCTGATCCAGGAACTCGTGGCTCACTATGGCGATCTGCGCCGCCAGCTCACGCGCGATCTCCGAGATCCGCACTATGCGGCCGACATCGCGCAATCGAGCTTCGAGCGGGTCTATGTGCACGCCCTGGGCCTGCGCAGCGGCAAGAAGGCCGAAACCCTGCCCGACGCCGGCATCGAATCCCCGCGCGCCCTGCTGTTTCGCGTGGCACGCAATCTGTGCATCGACGACGCGCGCAAGCGCAAGACCGCCCAGGAATGGACGCGCCAGCAAATGGTGGTGCAGCACAGTGCGCCCTCCAGCGAAACCCTGGCCGCCCAGCGCCAGATCCTGAACCGCGTCGTCCAGGCGCTGGAAGGCCTGCCGCCTCGCCGGCGCGAAGTCTTCATCCTCTTTCGCGCCCATGGCTACACGCGCGCGGAAATCGCCGATCAGCTCAACATCACCGAAATGGCCGTCGCCAAGCACATGGTGCGTGCCACGCTGGACTGCTCGCGCGTGCTGGCCCAGCTGCGCTCCGAACTGATCGAGGACCATGCGCTGGGCAACGCCATGGATTTCGACAACAGTACACTGACCGACGACGCATCCTGACCCCCCCTTTCCATGGCAAGTGCACCTAGCGAGCGCATGGTCGAGCATGCGCTGACGCTGATCGTTCAAAGCGAAATCGCTCCCGACCCGGTGGCCGACCAGGCCCGCCTGTCCCTGGGCGAATGGCGCGGGAAATCAGCCCGGCACGATGCCGCCGCACGCGAGGCGCACCTGCGCTGGAACCTGCTGGGCGGCATGTCCGGCGGCCTGCGCGAGCAGTTCCAGGAAACCACCCTGCTGGCCGACCGGGCCTCGCGCTCCACCCAGGCCGTCCGGCGCCGCAAGCTGCTGCTGTCCTTCGCCGGGCTGCTGGGCACAGGCGCGCTGGCGGGCCGGGGCGCCTACTGGTACTGGCAGCAGCCCATACACACCTCGGCCTACGCCACGCGCAACTCGCAGATCCTCAAGATCACTCTGGCCGACGGCAAGCTGCCGCTGCAGGCCAGCCTGGTGGAACTGGCGCCCCAGAGCGCCATTGCCGTGACGCTCTACCGCCAGCGCCGCAGCGTGTCCATGGCCCGGGGCGAAGTGCGATTCGACGTGGCCCCCGATCCCGACCGGCCCTTCGAGGTCATCACGCGCGAGGCGCGCATCGAGGTCGTGGGCACGGTCTTCACCGTGCGCGACCGCGGCGGCCCCGTCACCGTGGGCGTGGAGCATGGCCATGTCAGGGTCCGGGTGCTGGGCAGGGATGCGCAGGATGCGACGGGCCCGGCGGCGGCAACGCTGGACCTGCTGCCCGGCCAGATCGTGGACATCCGCAACGGCCAGGCCGAGGCCGTGCGCCAGGCCGATGCCGCCACGCTGTCCGCCTGGCGCGAAGGCTGGCTGGTCTTCGAGAACACCCCGCTGGCCGAGGCCCTGGCCACGGTCAACGCCTACCGCACCCAGCCCATCGAAGCCGCCGATGCGCGCGTGGCCGCGCTGCGCCTGACCGGGCGCTTTCGCGCCAATGACTCGGCCGGCCTGCTGGCCGTGCTGCCGTCCATCCTGCCGCTGAGGGTGCGCCCGCAGGCCGGGGGCGGCGTGCAGTTGCAGGCGCTCTGAACGGCGCCTTCGGTTCCCCGACAAAGAAAAGGCCACGGCCGGATCGCTCCAGCCGTGGCCCATGGCCCATGCCCGCTTACCAGCGATAGGTGGCCGTGCCGATCACCTTGCGGGGCTCGCCGTAGAAGCAGCCGTAGGAGCAGCTGGCGATATAGGTCTTGTCGGTCAGGTTGGTGAGGTTCAGGGCGAAGCGCCAGGGTCCGGTGGTATAGCTGACCATGGCATCCACCAGGGTGAACGCCGGCAGCGAGACGGGAACGCCATAGGCCAGGCCGCGTGTCTGGCCCAGGTACCTGGCGCCCATGCCCACCTTGAGGCCGGCAAGCCCGAAGTCTCCAAAGCTGTAGTCGCCCCACAGCGATATCTGGTTGTAGGGCACGCCGATGGAGCGCTTGCCCAGCTCGTCCGGCTGCAGGGGGCTTGCCTGCGTGGTGCGCGCATCCGTGTAGGCATAGGCGGCAATGATGTTCACATTGCGGCCGATGGAGCTTCGTGCCTCCAGCTCGAAGCCGCGGGAACGGACTTCCCCGGCCTGTATGTTGAACGCCCTGCTGGCGTCCTGGGGATCGGGCACGAGCAGGTTCTGGCGGGTGAGCTGGAAGACCGCTGCCGAAACCATGGCCCTGGAGCCGCTGGGCTGGTAGCGGACACCGGCCTCGTACTGCTGCCCCGTCGTCGGCTTGAACCGTGATCCAAGGCGGTCCTGGCCCTGGGTGGGCTCGAAGGACTCGCTGTAGCTGAAGAAGGGGGCAAGGCCATTGGCAGCGAGATAGACCACGCCGAGCCGGCCCGTGAAGGCCGAGCTTTTCTCATTGGCCGCGCTCACGTCCCCGGTGAAGAAGTTCGTCTCGTTGAAGCGGACCTTGTCATAGCGGCCGCCCAGCAGGACCACCCACTTGTCATCGATCTTGATCTGGTCCTGCGCATAGATGCCGAGGCGCTTGTAGTCGTTCTTCCAGGACGAGCGGTAGTAGGGGGAGACAGGCCCCACCGGCTTGCCGTAGACCGGGTTGAAGACATCGAGGTCGGCGGCCTGCTGTTCATAGCGCTCGGTCTCGTGCTTTGGCAGGGCGTAATCGAAGCCCACCAGCATGGTGTGCTTGATGCGGCCCTGGTCCAGCTGGTACTGCAGCGAGGTATCGGTCACGAAGGCCGACGAACGGTCCCAGCGCGGCTGGAAGTAGCGCTCCACCACCGAGCGCTGGTCGGCGGACAGGCCCCAGCCGTCCGTGCTGAAGTAGCTGCTCTTTGCGTTGTAGTAGCGCATGCTGTTCCTGAGCTTGAGTTTCTCGGAAAAGGCATGTTCGAAGAGATAGCCGATGGAGTAGCGGTCCAGATCGAATTTGTCCCGTCCCGCCTCTCCGATGAAGCGGTTGCGGGGGATCTGTCCATTGATGTTGGGCAGCAGGGTGCCGTAGGCGGGCAGTCCGTAGACGTAGGCGGTGCGGTCCTTCTGGACCTCGGCCAACAGTGTCAGCGAGGTGTTCGCATCGGGCTGCCACTTGAGCGACGGGGCGATATAGGTTCTGTCATCGGGCACATGGTCGATGAAGCTGTCGCTGTCGCGCTTGAGCGCCACCAGCCGGTAGGACCATTTGCCCTCGTCGTCCAGGGCGCCCGCAAAATCACCCGAGACCTGCCTGCGTCCGAAGCTTCCGGCGTCGATGTTCAATTCCCGGATTTTTTCCGTGGTGGGCCGCTTGCTCACGGTGTTGACCACGCCGCCCGGGGAGACCGAGCCAAAGATCACCGAAGAGGCGCCCTTGAGCAGCTCGATGCGCTCCAGGCCGTAGGGCTCCTGCCGTCCGTCGTAGATGTTGGCCGTGAACAGGCTGCCGTCCCGGTACATGCCCGTGGTGCGGAACCCGCGCAGATACAGGCTGTCCGAGGTACGGTCCAGGCCCTCGGCGCGGGTGACGCCGGCGGCGTAGCCCAGCGCATCCTGCAGGCTTTGCGACTTCAGCGTCTCGATCTCCTGGGCACCGATGACCGTGATGGACTGCGGTGTCTCCAGGATGGGCGTATCGGTCTTCGTGCCCGTTGAGCTGCGCCGGGCGACATAGCCCTGCACGGGGCCGGCTGCGGTTTCGCTGTCCGTGACGTTGATGGTCGGCAAGGTCGCGCCGGAGACTGCGGGACGGCGGATGGCGAAGCCTCCGTTGTTCGTCCTGATGGCTTCCAGGGACGTGCCGGCCAGCAGCTCCCGCAAGGCCTGCTCCGATGTCAGGCGGCCGTTGACGGCGCGGGAACTGAGCCCGGCCACCAGGTCGCCTGCGGCAAACATCTGGGTTCCCGTCTGGCGGGACAGCTCGTTGATGGCCGAAGCCAGGGCCTGGGCCGGCACATGGATATCGAACACTTGGGCAGCCTCCTGCCCTGTGGCCTGGGCCACCGCCCCGGTGCTCCAGAACGAGACGGAACCAAAGGCCGTGGCAAGGGCCAGGCTCAGCAGATGTTGACGGGGCAAGGAACGCATGGCTGAAGAATTTCCAAAGGCATTGAATGAGACTGGTTACCAACCGGGCGCGGACCTCGGCGCTGGTTGTTGTGCATTCCAAAGACGTTCTGCGCAGAAAAATGGAGACAAGGTGTAACCCCGATTTCACGAAAAAACCGGGATGGGACGGGGGCGTCCTGCCCCGTCCCCGGCTCACGTCAGTCCAGCGCGTACTCCAACGCCAATGCATCGAGGATTTCGGCCGTCAGCCCCTCGTTCCTCATGATGGCGTAGTGGTCGGCGCGGATCACCGTGCCCTCGGCCCTGTCGACCCCCTCGGCCCCCTCCTGGCGCAGCTGCTGCGCGAGCCGCAGCCGGTGCCCGGCCGCGGTTTCATCGCTCCACCAAAGGCTTGCCGCCGCTTGCACGGGCGCCAGGGCCTGCGCCTGCAGCGCCAGGTGCTTCAGGTGCAGGGTGGTCAGAAAGGCCTGGGCCAGGTCGGCGCCGTCCATGCAGGCATGGCCGCTCGGTCCCCCCGGTCCTTGCCTTGCAGCTTCGCGGCCGAGCGCGGCAGCCAGAAGATCGGCGCGGGGCGGCACCGATGCATCGATGTCCGCAAGGTCCTCGATGCGCGCCAAGGGCAGCATCTGCGAGACAAAGAGCCGGAAGTCATCCCACCACGACGGGGACCCGGCCGCATCGCCAGCAGGCACGAACGGGTCCACCAGTCCCAGGAAACCCACCGTCTGTCCCTGGGCTTCGAGCCGGGCCGCGATCAGGGCCGCCAGGCTGCCGCCCAGGGACCAGCCGAGCAGGTGGTAGGGGCCGGCGGGCTGTACCTGCCTCACCATCGCGCAGTAGTCGTCGGCCATCTGCTCCAGCGAGCGGTCGCGGTAGCCGGGATCGCCCAGGCTGCGGCAGGGTATGGCGTGGACGGTGCGCCGGTCCTGCAAGGCCCGTGCCAGCGGCTGGTAGTCAAACACCGTGCCGAACCCGGCATGCACGCAGAACAGCGGTGGTGCAGCCTCGCACACGGCGTTGAGCGCCACGACTCCTCCAGCTCCCCCAGCTCCACCGGCGCCGGCTGAGCGAAGCTCCAGCAGGCCGGCAATGGTCGGCCGCTGCAGCAGGTCGCGCAGCTTGAAGTCCAGCTGCGGATCGCCCAGCTTGCGCACCTTGGCGTGCATCCTGAGGCTGAGCAGGGAGTCCCCGCCCAGTTCGAAGAAGTTGTCGGTCTCGCCCACGCGTTCCACGCCAAGCACCTCCTGCCAGATGCGGGCCAGCGCCATGGCCGACGCTGTGGACGGTGGCACGTGAACCCGCCCGGCATCTGCCTGCGGCAGCGGCAGCGCACCACGGTCCAGCTTGCCGCTGACCAGTCTTGGCAAGGCGGGCAGGACCAGCGTATGGGCCGGCAGCATGTAGTCGGCCAGGTGCTCGCCTGTCTGCTGGCGGATGCGCTGGACCAGGGTCTGCGCGGCGGTGCCCTCCTCCCCCACCACATAGGCCACCAGCTGCTTGCCTGTACCGGCATCCTGGACCAGCACGGCGGCATCGACCACGCCGGGCACGGCCCGGACGGCCTTCTCGACCTCGCCCAGCTCGATGCGGAAGCCCCGGATCTTGACCTGGTGGTCGGCCCGGCCTATGTACTCGATGTTGCCGTCCGGCATCTCGCGCACCAGGTCCCCCGTGCGGTACAGGCGGCCGCCACCGCCGTCGAAGGGGTCGGCGACGAAGCGCTCGGCCGTCAGGCCGTGGCGCGACAGATAGCCGCGCGCCAGGCCATAGCCGCCGATGTACAGCTCGCCCACGACGCCGTGCGGCACACGGTGCAGGTCGGCATCCAGGATGTGCACCGTGCGCTCGCCCACGGGCCGGCCGATGGGGGCGTAGGCGCAGTCGAAGGTCTCGCTGGCATCGGCCTTCCAGATCAGCGGCGTCACCACCGTCTCGGTGGGGCCGTAGCCGTTGATGAGCAGGCGCGGGCGCAGGCTCTGGCGCACCTTGTCGTAGGCGGCCTTGGGCATGGCCTCGCCACCGAAGACATACAACTCCACCGGCGGCGGCTCCTGCGACTGCTCTGCGGCCCAGTCCGCGATCTGCGCCAGATAGGCCGGAGGGAACGCGGCATTGGAGATGCCATGGTGGCGCAGGGCCTCGCAGGCCTGCTCCGCCGTCCACATCTGCGGCTCGCGCAGCACCAGGCCGGCGCCGATGCTCAGCGCCGTCAGCCAGCGCTCGTGGGCGCCGTCGAAGGAGAAGGACATGAAATGCAGCTCGCGCGAGTTCGCCCGCATGCCGTAGATCCCGGCCGTGGCCGCGCAGTGCATGGACAGCGGCCCGTGCTCGACCACCACGCCCTTGGGCTGCCCGGTCGAGCCCGAGGTGTAGATCACATAGGCCAGGTCGCGCTCATGCACGGCATGGGCCGGCGCCGCGTTGCAGGCCTGGGTGAAGTCCACCTCCTCGGCCACCACCAGATGGACCACGGCGGGCGTGCCCAGTTTGTGCAGCGCCGCCCTGTGGGCGATCAGGTGGGAGGCACCGCTGTCTGCCAGCATGAACCTCTGGCGTTCGGCAGGCGACGCCGGGTCCAGGGGCAGGTAGGCCGCGCCCGCCTTGAGCACGGACAGCAGGCAGATCACCATTTCCAGCGAACGCTCCATGGCGATGCCGACGATGGCGCCGCGCCCCACGCCGGCCTGCACCAGGCGGTTGGCGAAATGGTTGCTGCGCGCCTGCAGCTCGCCATGGCTGATGGTTTGCTCGCCCATGACCAGCGCCACCGCACCCGGGTCCCGGCGCGCCTGCAGCGCCATGCCGGCATGCACGGGCAGGAACGGCGGGCGGCAGGCATCCGTGCCCATGCCCGTGCCCGTGCCCGCCGGCCCATCGCGGCCGGGCTCGGGCAGCAAGGCGATGTCCCGCAGGCAGTGCATGCCCTCGCTCGCCATGGACTCCAGCACCTGCACCAGTTGCCGCAGCAGGGCCTGCACGGCGTCATCGCCGAAGCTGCTCCGCTGGTAGATCATCTTGAGCGACAGCACATCGCCCAGCCGCACCTCCAGGTCCATGGGATAGGAGGTCACATCGATGGCATGCGTCACCGCAAACCGCAGATGCGGGTCGTCATGCGCGGACAGCACGGCATCCATGGGGTAGTTCTCGAACACCAGGATGCTGTCGAACAGGCCGCGCTGGCCCTTGCCCGCCCAGCGCTGGATGTCCGAAAGCGACGTCTGCTCATGCTCGCGCGAGGCCAGGTTCTGAGCCTGCAGCGTGCGCAGCCAGGGGCCCAGCTCCAGCGCGCCGTCGCAGGCCACGACCACCGGCAAGGTGTTGATGAACAGCCCCTGCATTCTTTCCACGCCGGCCAGCTCGGGCGGGCGGCCTGCCACCGTGGCCCCGAAGGCCACCGTGGCCTGGCCCGTGTACCGCGCCAGCACCAGCGACCATGCGGCCTGCACCAGGGTGTTGGCCGTCACGCGCTCGCGCTGGGCAAACTCCACCAGCTGCTGCGTGGCACCGGCATCCAGCGCGGCGCCGGCCTCGTGGTGCCCCTGCCGGGCTGCAGGCAAGGCACCAGGCCGGACAGCAGGCCGGGCAAGCGCATCCACCAGCAAGGTGGGCTCGTGCAGCGGCTGCACCAGGCGCCTCCAGTAGGCCTCGCTGGCCCCGTGGTCCAGGCCTTGCAGCCATGCGATGTAGTCGCGGTAGCTGGTGTCCACGGGCTCCACGGCAATGCCCTTGTAGTCGCGCAGCACCTCGCCCAGCAGGCTCGATGAGCTCCATCCGTCCGTGAGCAGGTGGTGGGCGGTCCAGATGCAGTGGTGGCTGCCATCGGACACGCGCACCAGGGCCAGCCGCATCAGCGGCGGCTTCCTGAGGTCGAAGGCCGCGAACTGCCCGGCGGCCAGGGCATCCAGGGCCCCAGCCACATCCTCGCTGTGCCGGCAGTCATGCTCGGTGATGTCCAGCAGGACCTGCCTGGCCACCCATTGCAGCGGCAGGGACGCATCGGCCAGGAAGCCGCTGCGCAGCACGGCATGGCGGTCCAGCACCGCCTGCCAGGCCTTTCGGAAACGCGCGGCATCCAGGCCATGCGCATCGATGCGCAGTTGGGTGACATAGGACAGCCCGGAGGGATCGGACAGGCTGTGGAACAGCATGCCCGACTGCATGGGCGACAGCGGATAGAGGTCCGCCAGATTGCCCGCAGGCAGGTCCAGGCCGTCCAGCTGCGCCTGCGTGATCCGCGCCAGCGGGAAGTCCGAGGGCGTCACCCCCTGCGCGCCGCTCAGGCAGTGGTCGATCAGCCCTTCCAGCTCCTGCCGGTAGCGCCCCATCCAGGCCTGCACATCGGCGGTGTCGTGGCGGGCCGTGCTGAAGGCGGCCGTCATCACCAGCTCGCCGTCGTAGACGCGGCCATTGATGGTGAACTCGTGCGACAGCGGCGCCGAGGCGTCGGCCGGCATGCCGCTGCCCTCTGCAGCCGGCAACCATTGAGCCGCGCTGTCAAAGCTTGCGTCGAACTGCCCCAGGTAGTTGAAGACCAGGCTGGCCTGGGGCAAGGCCTGCATGGCCTGCCTTTGCTGCGCCGTGCCCAGGTACTTGAGCACGCCATGGCCCAGGCCGTGCAGCGGCACCTCGCGCAGGCTTTGCTTGACGCGCTTGAGCGCGTCGCCAAAGCCTGTGCCCGCATCGAGCGCCACCGGGAACACGCTGGTGAACCAGCCCACGGTGCGCGAGACGTCCACGCCGGCCGACAGCTCCTCGCGGCCATGGCCCTCCAGGTCCACGAGGATGCGCTGCTGCCCGCTCCACGCGCACAGGGCGCGCCCCAGGGCGGCCAGCAGGATGTCGTTGATCTGCGTCCTGTAGGCCGCCGGCGCGCGGCTGATCAGGGCCTCGGTGCGCTCCCGGTCCAGCCGCAGCTCGACGCTGGACTGCCATGCCAGGGTGTTGGCCCCCTCGGGGCGGGCACAGGGCAGGACGGCCGGCACCTGGGCCAGCGCCTGCCAGAAGGCCAGCTCGCCGCCGCATTGCGCGGCATGGGCCTGCAGCGCCTGCGACCAGCGCTGGTAGCTGGCGGTCTTGTGGACCCTGGCGGGCTCCAGGCCCTGCAGCCGGCTGGCATAGGCCGAACGCAGGTCCTCGAGCAGGATGCGCCAGGAGACCCCATCGACGACCAGATGGTGGGCCACCAGCAGCAGGCGCCAGCTGCCGTCGCCCACCTCGATGCACAGCCCGCGCAGCAGCGGCCCGTGGACGATGTCCAGGCTGCGCTGCGCCTGTTCGCACAAGGTCTCGATCGCGCCGGCATCCCGTGCCTGGCGCACCCACAGCAGTGCCTGCAGGTCGGCCTCGGACGGGCTTGCGTAGGCCTGCTCCCAGGCGCCCTGCGCCGTGGGGCGAAAGCGCAGGCGCAGGCTGTCGTGCCGGGCCAGCAGATCGGCCAGGGCCTGGCGCAGCGGCGCAGGCTGCAGCGGCTGCGTGCTGCGCAGCAGCAGGGCCTGGTTCCAGTGGGATCGCTGCGGCACGTCCGTTTTGAAGAACTCCGCCTGAATGGGCAGCAGGGGAACGCTCCCTTGGACCGGGGTCTCCTGCTCCACGGCCTCGTCCTGCACGGGCTCGGCCACACGCGCCAGCTCGGCAATGCTTTGCCGCTCGAACAGCTGCCGTGGCGACAGCTTCCAGCCGAAGCGGCGCAGGCGCGAGACGATCTGCAGGCTCAGGATGGAATCACCGCCCAGCGCGAAGAAGTTGTCGCTGCGCCCCACCCGCTCCAGGCCCAGCACCT